>NZ_JBLNNF010000012.1:0-219735 GCF_047784845.1 Pseudomonas sp. NFX98
TTCAACCACTTGCGCTTCAGATCTCTCATCAGCGGGAGGCGAATTCTACAGCGTTACACGCTGCTGTCAACACCTCTTTTTCAACTTCCTTCTGGCTTCGATGAACTGAAGCAACCCGCTGTCGAAAACTGCGTAACTCGTTGTTTACCAAGGAGTTTTCCGTTTCGACTGCGCCGGAAGTGGGGCGAATTATAGACACCTGAAATCTGCCGTCAAGCACTGATTTTGGTTTTCTATCAATAACTTACAGAAGGCAAGAAAACAGTCAGCAAAACCACTCCCTCTATATAGAAGAAACCTTCAGAGGACGCCCGACTCTTTGAAAGCCGCCACTGCACCGGCATCCAACCCCAGCACCCGCTGCAAAATCTCCAGCGTATGCTCACCTAATAAAGGAGGCGCATGACGATACTCCACCGGCGTCTCTGACAAGCGAATAGGACTCGCCACCTGAGGCACCATTCCGGCCAGCGCATGGGGCAACTCGATCGCCAACCCGCGCGCCTTGACCTGAGGATCGGCAAACATCTGCGCCAGATCATTGATAGGCCCGCATGGCACACCAGCCTGCTCCAACTGCGCCACCCATTCAGCCGTGGTCTTGAATACCGTCGCCTGACGGATCAGCGGAATCAGCACAGCCCGATTGGCCACCCGCAACTTGTTGGTCGCAAAGCGCGGATCATCTGCCCACTGAGGTTGCCCGGCCACTTCCGCAAACTTGCGGAATTGCCCGTCATTACCCACGGTAAGGATGAAGTCGCCATCCGCCGTAGGAAAATCCTGATAAGGCACGATGTTCGGATGAGCATTGCCCAAGCGTTTCGGAGCATTGCCCGTCGTCAGGTAATTCATCGCCTGGTTAGCCAGACAGGCCACCTGCACATCCAGCAGCGCCATATCGATATGCTGCCCACCACCGTCATGATCCCGATGCGCGAGCGCGGCAAGGATCGCCACGGTCGAGTAGAGCCCGGTCAATATGTCGGTCAGCGCAACACCGACCTTCACCGGCCCCGCGCCCTCATCCCCGTCAGGTCGCCCCGTCAGACTCATGAGACCACCCAACCCCTGGATCATGAAGTCATAACCGGCACGCTTGGCATATGGACCGGTCTGACCAAATCCGGTGATCGAGCAATAGATCAGATCCGGGTTGATCGCCTTCAGTGTTTCGTAGTCCAGCCCATACGCCGCCAGACCACCAACCTTGAAGTTCTCGATCAGAATGTCCGACTTGGCCGCCAGATCACGCACCAGCTTCTGCCCTTCCGGACGCGTGAAGTCGATGGTGACCGATTGCTTGTTGCGATTGGCCGACAAGTAATAGGCGGCCTCGCTGGTGTTTTCGCCATAGGCGTCTTTAAGGAAGGGCGGCCCCCAGGCGCGCGTGTCATCGCCATTGCCCGGGCGCTCGACTTTGATCACCTCAGCGCCAAGGTCCGCAAGAATCTGCCCGGCCCACGGCCCGGCCAATACTCGCGATAAATCCAGTACCCGCAGATGCGAAAGCGCGCCCATGGACGTTCTCCTATTAATAGAACGCCTGGATGCCGGTCTGCGCACGACCGAGGATCAGCGCGTGGACGTCGTGCGTACCTTCATAGGTATTCACCACTTCCAGGTTGACCAAGTGACGGGCAACACCGAACTCATCCGAGATGCCGTTGCCGCCCAACATGTCACGGGCCATGCGAGCGATGTCCAGGGACTTGCCGCAGGAGTTGCGCTTCATCATCGAAGTGATTTCGACCGCCGCAGTCCCTTCGTCCTTCATGCGACCCAGACGCAGGCAGCCTTGCAGCGCCATGGTGATTTCGGTCTGCATGTCCGCCAGCTTCTTCTGGATCAGCTGAGTAGCCGCCAATGGGCGACCGAACTGCTGACGATCCAGAGTGTATTGGCGAGCGGTGTGCCAGCAGAACTCGGCAGCACCCAGTGCGCCCCAGGAAATGCCGTAACGTGCCGAGTTGAGGCAGGTGAACGGACCTTTCAAGCCACGGACATCCGGGAAGATGTTCTCTTCCGGCACGAATACGTTGTCCATGACGATCTCGCCGGTGATCGACGCACGCAGGCCAACCTTGCCGTGAATCGCCGGAGCGCTCAGGCCTTTCCAGCCCTTCTCGAGAACGAATCCACGAATGTCGCCCGCATCGTCCTTGCCCCAGACCACGAACACGTCGGCGATCGGGCTGTTGGTGATCCACATCTTGCTGCCGGTGAGGCTGTAGCCGCCTTCGACTTTGCGTGCACGAGTAATCATCGCACCCGGGTCGGAACCGTGGTTAGGCTCGGTCAGACCGAAGCAGCCGATCCACTCACCCGAGGCGAGTTTCGGCAGGTACTTCTGTTTCTGCGCTTCAGTACCGAACTCATTGATCGGCACCATTACCAGCGAAGACTGCACGCTCATCATCGAGCGATAGCCGGAGTCGACACGCTCGACTTCACGGGCAATCAGGCCGTAGCTGACGTAGTTCAGACCACTGCCGCCGTACTGCTCGGGGATGGTTGCGCCCAAGAGGCCCACTTCGCCCATCTCGCGGAAGATCGCCGGATCGGTTTTCTCATGACGGAACGCTTCGAGCACACGCGGCGCCAGACTTTGCTGAGCGAACTGCGCAGCGGTGTCGCGAATCATGCGCTCTTCTTCGGTGAGCTGTTGATCCAGCAGCAAAGGATCGATCCAGTTGAAGCTAGCTTTACCGGCCATGAGTGTGTCCTCTCGAAACAGGTCAAATAACGTGGACTGATCCTAGGCCGGGTTCGGCATCTCGGCAAACGAGGATTTCGCATACTGTTGTGCTAATTTCTCACTCCGAAACGTCGCGAAACGCATTTAATGCAATGTATTAGTGAGGTAGACGTACATGCGCAGAAAGATACCCAGCACAACCGCCCTGATCAGCTTTGAGGCAGCTGCTCGCCATGAGAGTTTTACCAAGGCAGCGCAGGAGCTTTCGCTGACCCAAGGCGCGATTTGCCGACAGATCGCCAGTCTTGAGGAGTTCCTCAGCGTGGAATTGTTCCGACGCTCGCGGCGCGGAGTGAAGCTGACGGAAGCCGGTCTTTCCTACAGCCGCCGGGTCGCCACACAACTTGATGCGGTCGAGCGGGACACCCTGTCGGTGATGGGCCAGCAAGGTACCAATGTGATCGAGCTGGCGGTGGTTCCGACTTTCGGCACCCAATGGCTGCTCCCACGACTTAAGGATTTCCAGCAAAAGCATCCGGAGGTGACGGTCAACCTGACGAACCGGACGCGTCCGTTCCTGTTTGCCGACACGGACTTTGACGCCGCGATTTACTTCGGTGATGCGGACTGGTCGGGTACAGAATCCCACCGCCTGATGGGTGAACATCCTCTGCCTGTGTGCAGCCCAAACCTACTCGGAAAAAAGACCCTTCTCACAGCCAGCGAAATCGCCGAGTTGCCCCTCCTTCAACAAACCACTCGCCCCTACGCCTGGCGCCAATGGTTCGATTCCCAGCACCTGAATGTGCCTCGCGACATGACAGGCCCACGCTACGAGCTATTCTCCATGCTGGCCCAGGCAGCCATGCACGATATGGGCATCGCCTTGATTCCACCGTTTCTGATTCAGCGCGAATTGGCCGAGAAACGCTTGGTGATTGCCAACCCTCAGGCGCTCTCCAGCATCAAGGCGTATTACCTGATGATTCCTGAACGAAAGGTCGAATCTGCGTCTTTAAGGGCTTTTCGAGATTGGTTGGTAAACCAGGCACACAGCTACAGCACAGAAGAATAAAGGCTTTCTGGCGTTAGCTGACCCCGTAGTCAGTAAAATTAAAACCCTACAGATATAAGTATTTGTCGCATAACAGCAAACTGTATCTGGAAGTCGTACAAACGTCCCATAAGCGCCTGAAGACGTGGCTTTGAGCCTCTATTTAGAAGCAATGGCGCATCATTCATATGGCCGATGTGTAAATTCTTGAATTTCGGCCAGAATCCTTGCAAGGCACGGTCCATAAGGGATTGAGGCGGGTGGTTGCGACATTCGGTCACGGGGTGACTTGTAGTTAATTTTCCGTCACCCATCATAATCCCTTGAAGGGCACAAAGTTCGCCTGCAAAATGCCGCGCCCCGCCCTGATTTAGCGGGATCGTGCTGATCGGCCGCCCCAGCCGCACCATCCGTAGTGCATGGGTTTACTCAATAAGATCACGCAGGAGATTTGACGTGCACATTGGTGTTCCTCTCGAAACCCAGACCGGTGAAACACGGGTTGCTGCAACCCCGGAAACCATTAAGAAGCTGATCGGCCAGGGTCATAAGGTCACTGTTCAAAGCGGCGCAGGCATTAGTGCCAGTGTTGTCGACAGTGCTTATGAAGCGGCAGGTGCAAGCATTGGCAGCGCCAGCGATGCGTTTGGTGCCGAGCTGATTCTGAAGGTGGTCGCTCCCAGCGACAGCGAGCTGACTCTGATCAAGAGCGGCACCGTTGTGGTGGGCATGCTCAACCCGTTCAGCAATGAGACCATCGCCAAACTGGCCGAGTGCGGCATTACCGCATTTGCGCTGGAAGCCGCGCCACGTACCTCCCGCGCCCAGAGCCTGGATGTGCTGTCCTCGCAAGCCAACATCGCCGGCTACAAAGCCGTGTTGCTGGCAGCCCACTACTATCCGCGCTTCATGCCAATGCTGATGACGGCTGCGGGCACCGTGAAAGCGGCGCGCGTGCTGATTCTCGGCGCCGGCGTTGCCGGTTTGCAGGCGATTGCCACGGCGAAACGCCTGGGTGCAGTGATCGAAGCGTCTGACGTGCGTCCTGCGGTTAAAGAGCAGATCGAGTCCCTCGGCGCCAAGTTCGTCGACGTGCCGTACGAGACCGATGAAGAGCGTGAATGCGCCGTCGGTGTTGGCGGTTACGCACGCCCTATGCCGGCCAGCTGGATGCAGCGCCAGGCCGCAGCCGTACACGAACGCGCCAAACAGGCCGACATCGTCATCACCACCGCGCTGATTCCGGGCCGCAAGGCACCGACGCTGTTGAGCGCGGAAACCGTGGCGCAGATGAAGCCAGGCTCGGTGGTCATCGACCTCGCAGCAGCCCAGGGCGGCAACTGCCCGCTGACCGTGGCGGACCAAGTGGTCGTCGAAAATGGCGTGACCATTGTCGGGCCGACCAACCTGGCCGGCGCAGTGGCGGCTGACGCTTCGGCGTTGTACGCCCGCAACCTGCTGGACTTCCTGAAACTGGTCTTCACCAAGGAAGGCCAGTTCGAGATCAACCTCGAAGACGATATTGTCGCCGCGTGCTTGATGTGCCGCGACGGCCAAGTCATCCGCAAAAACGCCTAAGCAGGGATTCAGACGATGGAAGAGCTTATCTCCCCCGGTATCTACAACCTGATCATCTTCGTGCTGGCGATTTATGTCGGTTATCACGTGGTCTGGAACGTTACACCTGCGCTGCACACTCCACTGATGGCGGTGACCAACGCAATCTCGGCGATCGTGATCGTCGGTGCCATGCTCGCTGCGGCCCTGACCGTGACACCACTGGGCAAAACCATGGGCACCCTGGCGGTGGCACTGGCAGCGGTCAACGTGTTCGGTGGCTTCCTGGTCACCCGCCGCATGCTTGAGATGTTCAAGAAAAAAGCCCCGAAAGCCGTAAAAGAAGAGGCGCCGAAGTAATGAGCATGAATCTTGTCACGACGCTCTACCTGATCGCGTCGATCTGCTTTATCCAGGCCCTCAAAGGCCTGTCGCACCCAACAACCTCGCGCCGCGGCAACCTGTTCGGCATGCTCGGCATGGCGCTGGCGATCCTCACCACCATCGGCCTCATCTATAAGCTGGGCGCTGAGCTGGCCACCGCCGGCATCGGCTACGTGATTGTCGGCCTGCTGGTCGGCGGCACTGCCGGTTCGATCATGGCCAAGCGCGTTGAAATGACCAAGATGCCGGAACTGGTCGCCTTCATGCACAGCATGATCGGTATGGCCGCGGTGTTCATTGCCATCGCTGCGGTCGTTGAGCCGCAATCGCTGGGTATCGTCAAGCAACTGGGCGACCCGATTCCGGCGGGCAACCGTCTGGAGCTGTTCCTCGGCGCGGCCATCGGTGCGATCACCTTCTCCGGTTCTGTCATCGCCTTCGGCAAGCTGTCGGGCAAGTACAAGTTCCGCCTGTTCCAGGGCGCACCGGTACAGTTCGGCGGCCAACACAAGCTTAACCTGCTGCTGGGCCTGGCGACGCTGGCTCTCGGCGTGACCTTCATGTTGACCGGCAGCCTGACGGCGTTCGCGCTGATGCTGGCCCTTGCGTTCATCATGGGCGTGCTGATCATCATCCCGATTGGCGGCGCCGACATGCCGGTTGTGGTGTCGATGCTCAACAGCTACTCAGGCTGGGCTGCGGCGGGTATCGGCTTCTCGCTGAACAACTCGATGCTGATCATCGCCGGCTCCCTGGTCGGTTCGTCCGGTGCGATTCTGTCGTACATCATGTGCAAGGCGATGAACCGTTCGTTCTTCAACGTATTGCTCGGTGGTTTCGGCAACACGGCCGATGCCGGCCCGGCAGGTTCGAAAGAAGCGCGTCCGGTGAAGTCCGGTTCGGCTGACGACGCGACTTTCCTGCTGACCAACTCCGACACCGTGATCATCGTTCCGGGCTACGGCCTGGCGGTCGCACGGGCACAGCACGCGCTGAAGGAGCTGACCGAGAAGCTGACCCATCGCGGCATCACCGTGAAGTACGCGATCCACCCGGTCGCTGGTCGGATGCCCGGCCACATGAACGTACTGCTGGCCGAGGCCGAAGTGCCTTACGACCAGGTGTTCGAGATGGATGACATCAACTCCGAGTTCGGCCAGGCCGACGTGGTGCTGGTGTTGGGCGCCAACGACGTGGTCAACCCGGCCGCGAAGAACGACCCGAAATCGCCAATCGCCGGCATGCCGATTCTCGAAGCGTTCAAGGCCAAGACCATCATCGTCAACAAGCGATCGATGGCCAGCGGCTATGCCGGCCTGGACAACGAACTGTTCTACCTGGACAAAACCATGATGGTGTTCGGTGACGCCAAAAAAGTCATCGAAGACATGGTTAAAGCCGTCGAGTAAAGATCTTCGCAACACTGGAACGCCCCGACTCGCCGGGGCGTTTTTGTTTGCGCAAAACGTCAGGCAATCAGCACCTTTATTACCGATCCGGTAACGGTGTTTTGCTTTAAAGCCCCGGAATAGACGCCTCGTTTGCGACCTTGGTAGCGGGACACAGGCCAGTGAAATTCACTAGACTGCGCATCCTGCTACCCGTTGCCCGAGATAACAATCCATGTACCGTGACCGTATTCGCCTGCCTTCGTTGTTGGATAAAGTGATGAGCGCCACCGAGGCTGCCGCTCTGATTGAAGACGGCATGACCGTCGGTATGAGCGGCTTCACTCGCGCCGGCGAAGCCAAGGCCGTACCCCACGCACTGGCCGAACGGGCCAAGGTCACACCGCTGAAGATCAGCCTGATGACCGGCGCCAGCCTGGGCAACGACCTCGACAAGCAGCTCACCGAAGCGGGTGTCCTGTCACGACGCATGCCGTTCCAGGTGGACAGCACCCTGCGCAAGGCGATCAACGCCGGTGAAGTGATGTTCATCGACCAGCACCTCTCGGAAACCGTCGAGCAGCTGCGCAACCAGCAATTGAAGCTGCCGGACATCGCAGTAATCGAAGCGGTGGCTATCACTGAACAAGGCCATATCGTGCCGACCACTTCCGTGGGCAACTCGGCCAGCTTCGCGATTTTTGCCAAACAGGTGATCGTCGAGATCAACCTCGCGCACAACCCGAATCTCGAAGGCCTGCACGACATCTATATCCCGACCTATCGCCCGACCCGCACGCCGATTCCACTGGTCAAGGTCGACGATCGCATTGGCAGCACGGCCATCCCGATTCCACCGGAAAAAATCGTCGCGATCGTGATCACCAATCAATCCGACTCGCCATCCACCGTGCTGCCCCCGGACGTTGATACCCAGGCCATTGCCGACCACCTGATCGGCTTCTTCAAGCAGGAAGTGGATGCCGGACGCATGACCAACAAGCTCGGTCCGCTGCAGGCCGGGATCGGTACGATCGCCAACTCGGTGATGTGCGGTCTCATCGATTCGCCGTTCGAAGATTTGACCATGTACTCCGAAGTGCTTCAGGACTCGACCTTCGATCTGATCGACGCCGGTAAATTGAGCTTTGCCTCGGGCAGCTCGATCACGCTGTCGAGCCGCCGTAACGCCGACGTGTTCGGCAACCTGGAACGCTACAAGGACAAGCTGGTCCTGCGCCCGCAGGAGATTTCCAACCACCCTGAAGTGGTACGTCGCCTCGGTATCATCGGCATCAACACGGCGCTCGAGTTCGACATTTATGGCAACGTCAACTCCACCCACGTGTGCGGCACGCGGATGATGAACGGCATTGGCGGCTCCGGTGACTTCGCGCGCAACGCGCATCTGGCGGTATTCGTGACCAAGTCAATCGCCAAGGGCGGCGCGATTTCCAGCGTAGTGCCGATGGTCAGCCATGTTGACCACACCGAGCATGACGTCGACATCCTCGTCACTGAAGTCGGTCTGGCCGACCTGCGCGGCCTGGCGCCTCGGGAACGCGCCCGCGCCATCATCGATAACTGTGTGCACCCGGATTATCGCCAAGCCCTCAACGACTACTTCACTGCCGCCTGCGCCCTCGGCGGACACACGCCTCACATCCTGCGCGATGCCCTCAGTTGGCACATGAACCTGGAAGAAACCGGGCGAATGCTTGCCGTGTGATTGGTACAGATGGCAGCTGACGCAAACACATTTTCGTCAGCTTGCTGTTGCCAAGCCATTTCCTTCCAAAAACTGTACTGCTGTACCGGTCATTTCCTACGGCTTTTCCCTACGCCCACCCTTCAAATTATTAAAAACGCACCATAAGCGAGCAGACAGGTACAGTTGCCTCAATTTCGACCAGTACACCACCTATAAACAGTTAACTGAGCTCTCACAATACAGATGAACTGTATCTACAGAGACTAGGCAAACGAGAGGATCATGGGCACCAGTTAAACCACTACCTAATCCCGCCACAAGCGGAAGGATGACCCACCATGGAACGTACACTCAGTTCCGATCTGTTCTTTCAAGACACTGCTGCAAAAACCCAGGCTTCCATGCCTTTGCGCGTTATCGCCAACCTGATGCTGTGGCAGCGCCGCATCTCCAGCCGCCATCAATTGGCTCGCCTGGATTCGCGTCTGCTGGCTGACGCCGGGATTAGCGAAGCACAACGCTACGAAGAGCTGAGCAAGCCGTTCTGGCGCTAAGTTAGCGTCGCTGGCTCTGACCTGAAGGGTCCACCGCCAGCAACCCGAATTGAACAAGCAAAACCCGTCGTGGGAAACCACGACGGGTTTTGTCGTTTTAGCGAGCAAAAAACCAGAAGCAGTACAGTTTCAAATAAACTGAATTATACCTGCACAGTTGAACCGATAGACTTTATCTGACCTGGACACTGTGCCAGATCAACACGATCAGATTGTCGCGGCGTCACGCAGAGGCCTACTATCAATTCAGAATGTGGCGAACAAACACCCCCTGACGTCTGACTCATCAGACACTGCGCCACTTTTCAATCGGCTTACCCAAAGGAGTTACACCATGTCCCGTCTTCGTCTGCTCAGCGCTGCGGCCCTGCTTGCCGTGGCTGCCAATGCCCACGCCACCAGCTTCATCGTGACCACCGATGCCGTTGTCGGTGCACTCAAAGCCACCTCCGATGCGACCTCCGACGTCACGTCTTCGTTTAAAGATGACAAGATCGTGCTCGCCGCCCGTGACGACGCCGCTAGCTTCGTCGCCAGTGAAGGCGCCATTCGCGGCGTAAAACTGGAAAGCGCGCTCGACCATATCCGTCACCAGTCGCCACAGTTGAACGCAACCGATGCACAACTGGCTCAAGCAATCCTGACGATCTAAGCGACGTACTGACGCTGGGACACGCAGCGTGTCCCAATGTTTCAGCGCTGGCTCTAGACCGGGCGTTGCGCTAGCCTTGGGACTCACGTTCAACTGTCGAGTCTCATGCGTTTTCTTTCAAATCTGTTCGCCACTTCAATCTTTCTTGCGGCCAGCTATTCGGGTTCGGCGCATGCGTTCGACGCCTTCAACCTGTCGACCCAAGGCACCGTGGCCAGCGGTTACGCCACGAGCATGGTGACCTCTGCGCCCTTCGACCATAAACTGCTGCTCGCCGCCCGTAATGATGCCGCGGCATTCATCGCCACTGACGGCCAACTGAGAGGCGCACAACTGGAGTCGGCCCTGCGTTATCTGCGCCAGACCGAGCCAAAACTTCATGTCAGCGACCTTGAACTGGCACAGGCAATTCTCGTCCAATAGTTATCCCCTGTTTCCCCGGAGTCGTTCCATGCGTAACCCGCTGATTGTCGCCACCCTAGGCCTGTTGTTGTTGGCTGACGTGGCCCAGGCCCAAACCCTGGTTGCCACCAGCAACATTCTTATCCGCGCGACCCAGCGCACACTCGATTTCACGTCTGATACCACGACATCGATTCGCGACTCGAAAATCGTTCGCGAAGCCCAGGACGATGCCGCCAGTTTCGTCGCCAGTAATGGCGATATCCGTGGTGCACATCTGGAATCTGCGTTCGATTTGTTGCGCACCCGAGTGCCAGAAGCTCGCGATGCCAGTGACCAGGATCTAGCTGAAGCCATCCTCGCACTGTGAGGCGGCCAACAGCCTGGCTGTTGGCCGGGGCGCTGCTGCTGTTGGGCCCCAGCGCCAACGCCGGCCTGGAATTACGCCTCAAGACTGACGGTCTGAGTCCTGCACAGCAGCAAGCCAGCCAGGCCTTGCTCGATGAAGCCATGCAGGCGCTGCCACCGCGTTTCATCGAGCAACTGGACCGACGCATCGACGTTGGCTGGACCGATGACATGCCCGCTAACGCCTACGGTCAGGCGTCGCTGGTGGCCGAGCTCGATTTGAATCGCAAGCTGCTGGCCAGCCTCACCGACGGTAGCGCCGCAACCAAGAAAACCTATCGTCCCCATGGCACCGTGCGCCGGGAAATGCTCGCGACGGTGTTGCACGAACTGACCCACATCTACGACCGCTCGCGCCTGTGGACGCAGGCGGAGCGTACTTTGATCCAGCGTTGCAGCCGTCAGGACAGCAGCTCGGGTCTGGTTGGCATACCCGATCAGTGTCGCGGCCAGTCCGGCCGCCGCTTCACCCTCAGCGATGACCCGCGCCTGCTCGACCTCGCCGGTTGGCAGCAATACGTTGGCCGTCGCGGCGAACGCGAGCAGCACAACCGTCAGATCGCGCGCAGCCCGGACATCTACGAAACCAGCAGCCCGAAGGAGTTTGTCGCGGTCAACATGGAGTATTTCCTCCTCGACCCGAGTTACGCCTGCCGTCGCCCTGCCCTGTACCGCTACTACAAGGAACACTTCGGCTGGGCACCCGCCGCCAAAGACGCCTGCGGCAAAACCTTCGCCTTCCTCAATGCCGGCAACGACTTCGCCAAGACACCATTGGGCCAGGTCGATCCAGAGCGGGTGTATGCCGTCGATTACCTGCTGGCCGAGGCCAACCAAAACTGGGTCAGCCGTTGGGGCCACAGCATGTTGCGGCTGGTGATCTGCAAGCCGGGCCGACCACGCGGTCCGGACTGTCGGCTGGACCTGGATCAGCACCTGGTGCTGTCCTACCGCGCCTTCGTCGGCGATGTGCAGCTGTCGAGCTGGGATGGATTGGTGGGCAAATACCCGTCGCGCCTGTTTGTGTTGCCGCTGGCCCAAGTGATCGACGAATACACCAAGACTGAATTGCGCAGCCTCGCTTCCGTGCCACTTAATCTGTCGCGCAGCGAGATTGAAGGCGTGGTGGAGCGTGCCGCCGAGATGCACTGGAGCTACGACGGTAACTACTTCTTCCTGTCCAACAACTGCGCGGTGGAGGAGCTGAAGTTACTGCGCAGCGGCACCAACAATTCAAAACTGGTCGCTCTGGACAACATCATGCCCAACGGTCTTCTGGAAGTGCTGAAAGGGCGCGAACTGGCGGATACCAGTGTGCTGGACGATCCCCGGGAAGCACTGCGCCTGGGCTATCGATTCGACTCCTTCCGCGATCGCTATCAAGCAATGTTCGAAGTGCTGAAAAAGCACTTGCCGGTCAAACAGGAAACCGTCGAAGACTGGCTGGACTTGAAGGCGGAAGACCGTCGCAAATGGTTCGAACAGGCTGACCTGCGCACCAGCGCAGCACTGCTGCTGCTCGAACAGGCGAGTTTCAGGCGCCAGTTGCTGCTGGCTCAGGACGAAGTCAAACAGCGTTATCTCGGGGCTCGTGAACTGAAAAACGGCGGAATGGACAAGGCTAACGCGACACTCAGGCAAATTCTCGATAACAGCGGCTTCCTAAGCCGTCCGGCGGAGCTGCTCGGCAGTGGTGGATATGGCTTGCCGCAGCCGAATGAATGGCAACGCCTGGAATCGGAAACCAGCCTGCGCCAGAAACAGCTTCAGGCACTGACCGGGGATCTGGACAAGGAAGTTCGAGCACTGCTTGAGCCGAAGCGCGCAGCAGAGATGGCGGCCAACGAAGCCAACGTGAAACAGATCGGTGAACATCTGCGCAAGCTGCACAAAGCAGCGGGTGGCTTGGAGCTGCCGTAAAAAAGGGTCCCGCGGCAAACCGCCGCGAGACCCTTTTTCCTAGACGCTAATCAAAGCACCCCTTCGAGAATTTCATAAACCACCCCGCTTCCTACGGCGATCAACACAACATCACCACCCGCCCGGCGCCATTCGTAGCCGGGGTAGTACGGAAGCCGACTCAGCGCGCGGTTGTCCAGACGCTCGCCGTAGTAGCCGCGCGGCAGCGGCCGGCCGCGCTCCAGATGAATGCCTGGAGGCGGCGGCGCACCACGGACGAAATAGTCGTGATGGTCGTGAATCGTCTGGCGCACCGGACCAAAGTCCCGTGGCGGCGGCCCACCGCGATGGTTGTCTTGCCCGCCACGATGATCGTTATCGTGGTTGTCGTAATGCCCCTGCTGCGGGCCGCCGTGGTCATGATCGTCGCGTTGATCGGCGCTGGCGTGCAGCAACGGCGTCGCACTGAGCATCAGCACACCCAGGCTGGCAATCAGACGTTTCGGCATTTTCATCAGGTCTTTCCTCACAACACAAACAGCAAAAAGGGCCTCAGAACGTAGTCCTGAAGCCCTCGGTCTTGCTGATTAGTCTGTGCCGGAAGGCTCTAATTCCTCTGTATCAGGAACTTTACCTTCAGCTGACGCGAGCCTTACGCACGCCTTCGGACAACGCCGAGCAAAGGCTCAGTACGCCATCCACAGCCTGCTCCGGCGTCGTCGCATTGGCGATGTGATCGATCAACGCCGAGCCCACTACCACACCATCGGCCAGACGCGCGATGTTCGCCGCTTGCTCCGGTGTGCGAATGCCGAAACCGATGCTGATCGGCAGATCGGTATGGCGGCGCAGACGAGCGACCGCCTCTTCGACGTGCTCCAGCGTGGCCGCGCCAGCACCGGTCACACCGGCCACCGACACGTAGTACACAAACCCGGAACTGCCATTGAGAACTGTCGGCAAACGCACGTCATCGGTGGTCGGTGTGGTCAGGCGGATAAAGTCCAGACCTGCCGCCTGCGCCGGGTCGCACAGCTCACCGTTATGCTCCGGCGGCAGGTCAACCACGATCAGACCGTCAACACCGGCCTCTTTGGCTTCGGCAATGAAACGCGGCACGCCGTACATGTGGATCGGGTTGAAGTAGCCCATCAGCACCAGTGGCGTATCGGTATTGCCTTCGCGGAACTCGCGAACCATTTGCAGGGTTTTCGCCAGGTTCTGCTTGGCAGCCAACGCACGGATGTTGGCGAGCTGGATCGCCGGACCGTCGGCCATTGGATCGGTGAAGGGCATGCCCAACTCGATCACATCGGCGCCAGCCGCCGGCAAGCCTTTGAGGATCGCCAACGAGGTGTCGTAGCTCGGGTCACCAGCAGTGACGAAGGTCACCAGGGCGGCGCGGTTCTGTTCCTTGAGTTCGGCAAAGCGTGTTTGCAGGCGGCTCATCAGTGTTTCTCCTGCTTGGATTGCTCTTGTTGAGAGTGTTCCATGTGGTGCATCACGGTCTGCATGTCTTTGTCGCCACGGCCGGACAGGTTCACCACCATCAGGTGATCTTTCGGCAGGTTCGGTGCGCGTTTGAACACTTCAGCCAAAGCGTGGGCGCTTTCCAGGGCAGGAATGATCCCTTCCAGGCGACAGCATTGGTGGAACGCGGCGAGGGCTTCGTCGTCGGTCACCGAGGTGTACTGGACGCGGCCGATGTCATGCAACCAGGCGTGTTCCGGACCGATACCCGGGTAGTCCAGGCCAGCGGAAATCGAGTGGGCGTCGATGATCTGGCCATCGTCGTCCTGCAACAGGAAGGTGCGATTGCCGTGCAGCACACCCGGTACGCCGCCGTTGAGGCTGGCCGCGTGTTTGCCGGTTTCGATGCCGTAGCCGGCCGCTTCAACACCGATGATGTCCACGCTCTTGTCGTCGAGGAACGGGTGGAACAGGCCCATGGCGTTGGAACCACCGCCGATGCACGCCACCAGGCTGTCCGGCAGGCGGCCTTCCTGGGCTTGCAACTGGTCGCGGGTTTCCTTGCCGATGACGGCCTGGAAGTCGCGAACCATCGCTGGATAAGGGTGCGGACCGGCCACGGTGCCGATCAGATAGAAAGTGCTGTCGATGTTGGTCACCCAGTCACGCAGGGCTTCGTTCATCGCGTCCTTCAGGGTGCCGGTGCCGGCCACGACCGGGATCACTTCAGCGCCCAGCAGCTTCATGCGGAATACGTTGGCCTGCTGACGCTCGATGTCAGTGGTGCCCATGTAGATCACGCAGTCCAGGCCGAAACGTGCCGCCACGGTAGCGGTCGCCACGCCGTGCATGCCGGCGCCGGTCTCGGCGATGATACGTTTTTTGCCCATGCGCCGCGCCAGCAGGATCTGGCCGATGCAGTTGTTGATCTTGTGCGCGCCGGTGTGGTTCAGCTCTTCACGCTTGAGATAAATCTTCGCGCCGCCGCAGAACTCGGTCAGACGCTCGGCGAAATACAGCGGACTTGGACGACCGACGTAGTCGCGCTGGAAGTAGGCCAATTCTTCCTTGAATGCAGGATCTTCCTTGGCCGCTTCGTATTCGCGGGCCAGATCGAGGATCAACGGCATCAGGGTTTCAGCGACGTAACGGCCACCGAACGCGCCAAACAGGCCGTTGGCGTCAGGGCCGTTGCGCAGATTAGTCTGGGTCATGGGGCGCTCCAGTTGAATGCGTGAAGTGACAATGAAGTCCACTTTACCCCTGACGTACCAGACTGAAAACCGATAAGATCGCCGCAACCTGTCAGGAAAACTCACAGATCCCATGAGCCACGACCTCCCACCGCTGAACGCCCTGCGCGCCTTCGAAGCGACGGCCCGCCTGAACAGTGTCAGTCAGGCCGCCGAGCAGCTGCATGTCACCCATGGTGCAGTCAGTCGTCAGCTGAAAGTGCTGGAAGAACACCTCGGCGTGAGTCTTTTCATCAAGGACGGTCGCGGCCTGAAACTCACAGATGCCGGCCTGCGTTTGCGCGACGCCAGCGCTGAAGCCTTCGAGCGACTGCGTACCGTGTGCGCAGAACTCACGCAAAGCACCGCCGATGCGCCTTTTGTCCTCGGCTGTTCGGGAAGCTTGCTGGCGCGATGGTTCATTCCGCGTCTTGGACGGTTGAATGCCGACTTGCCCGACCTTCGATTGCACCTGTCGGCCGGAGAAGGCGATCTCGACCCCCGCCGCCCCGGCCTGGATGCCTTGCTGGTGTTTGCCGAACCGCCCTGGCCAGCGGATATGCAGGTATTCGAGCTCGCCAGCGAACGGATCGGTCCGGTGATGAGTCCACGGTTTGCCGGGTATGAACGGCTCAAGTCGGCGCCCGCCACAGCGCTGCTGAGCGAATCAGTGCTGCACACCACCTCGCGTCCGCAAGCCTGGCCCAGCTGGGCGCAACAAAGTGGCCTCGACGCCAAAGCGTTGAAGTACGGACAGGGTTTCGAGCATTTGTATTACTTGCTGGAGGCGGCGGTAGCCGGGTTGGGCGTGGCGATCGCCCCTGAACCGCTGGTGGCCGAAGACTTGAAGGCGGGTCGCCTGGTCGCACCGTGGGGTTTCAGCGAAACCCCGGCGCATCTGGCGTTGTGGTTACCCAAGCGCGCCGCGGACGGGCGCGCCCGGCAACTGGCGCAATGGCTCAAAAACGAGCTGCGCCAGGCAGATTAGTCACCGCGTTTGAACAACAGGTAAGCCGCCAGCAGGCCCAGCGCACCAACGGCAACACCGGCTGTAGTCCAAGGGTGTTCCTGGGCGTAGTCCCGGGTCGCGATTCCGGTTTCCCGGGTTTTCACCTTGACCTCTTCATAAGCATCGGCGAGCAGATGGCGCGAGTGTCTCAGCGCGTTCTCGGCGTTGCCTTTAAGCACCTTGAGGGTTTTACGCGACTCGTCCGAGGCGTCGTCCTTCAGGTTTTCCAAGGATTTGAGCAGACTCTCGATCTCCGCTTCCATGCTTTGCAATGAGGCTTTACGTAACGAGCTGTTGGCCATGGTGGCTCTCCTGCATTGTTGATGAGTGGCGTGTGTTGGTTGGGACTTCAGGGGCTCGAGAAAGTGCAGTAAATGTGAACTTCCATGTCGGACGAACCGACAGAAGTAAGACGGAAATTCACTGCTAGGCTGTATTTCACACCCTAAGGAGAACGCCATGACTGACCATCACACCTACAAGAAAGTCGAACTGGTTGGCTCGTCCACCAGCAGCATCGAAGACGCGATCAACAACGCACTGGCCGAGGCCAGTAAAAGTCTCAAGTACATGGAATGGTTTGAAGTCATCGAAACCCGTGGGCATATCAAGGATGGCAAGGCAGCGCACTTCCAGGTCACCCTCAAGGTCGGATTCCGGATTGCCAGCAGCTGACTTTGGTCTAGTCTTCTGAACTTGCGCGCTGGCCGAATGCCACAAGGAATGGCAAAGCGCTGAATGAGCGTCTCCGGCCAGTGCCTGGATGCCCCTTTTTGATCCGACCAGAGAATGCGACCGATGAAGAAGTTTATTTTGGCGGTAGGTTTGTTGAGCCTGGCGGGTACTGCCTTCGCTGACGGCAAATCCTGCGAAGAGCTGAAAGCCGAGATCGCCGCAAAGCTTGATGCCAAGGGCGTTTCCAATTATTCGCTGGAGATTGTCGACAAAGGCAGTGCGGCTGACGGAAAAGTCGTCGGCACCTGTGAAAAGGGTACGAAGGAAATTGTCTACAAACGCTAGAGTGAACCGCTGTGTATGAAAAAGCCGACGCATAACGTCGGCTTTTTTGTGCACGGACCGAAATGTCAGCCCTTCATCACTTGCGCCAACAGCTCGTAGGAATGCAGACGATCGGCATGTTCGTACAGGTCGCAGGTAAAAATCAGTTCATCGGGCTGGGTCTGCTCGATCAGCACGTCCAGTTTCGCCCGGATCTTCTGCGGGCTGCCAATCATGGCCAGCCCCAGAAAGTCCTGCACCGCGGCTTTCTCATGGGGCAGCCACAGACCATCCATGGTTTGCACCGGCGGACGCTGCACCAGGCTCTGGCCACGCATCAACGCGAGAATGCGCTGGAACACCGAAGTCGCCAAATAGTCGGCCTGCTCATCGGTGTCGGCAGCCACCAATGGCACGCCGAGCATCACGTAGGGCTTGTCCAGCACCGCTGAAGGCTTGAAGTGATTGCGATAGACGCGAATGGCTTCGTGCATGAAGCGCGGTGCGAAATGTGACGCGAAGGCGTAGGGCAAACCGCGCTCGCCTGCCAATTGCGCACTGAACAGGCTGGAGCCCAACAGCCAGATCGGCACATTGGTTCCGGTGCCGGGCATTGCGATGACACGTTGGTCCGGGGTGCGCGGGCCGAGATAACGCACCAGTTCAGCGACATCTTCAGGGAAGTCGTCGGCGCTGCCGGAACGCTCGCGGCGCAGCGCACGGGCGGTCATCTGATCGGAACCGGGAGCACGACCGAGACCCAGGTCGATGCGGCCCGGGTACAGGCTTTCGAGGGTGCCGAACTGTTCGGCAATCACCAGCGGCGCGTGGTTAGGCAACATGACGCCGCCGGAACCCACGCGAATGGTCGACGTGCCGCCGGCGAGATAACCCAGCAGCACCGAAGTCGCGGAACTGGCGATGCCGTCCATGTTGTGGTGTTCGGCGACCCAGAACCGGTGGTAGCCGAATTTCTCGACATGTTGCGCCAGGTCCAGCGAGTTACGCAGCGACTGGGCCGCGCTGCCGTTTTCCCGCACTGGCACCAGATCGAGGGTCGAGAACTTGATATCGGACAGTCGTTTCATGAACCTGCTTCTCCAATTGAGGGCGCAGGTTTTTTCTTGCGAACGAAAACCTGCCGATTCTATAAGCGTGTTTCATGCAATGTGGGCATATACCCGAGTTTCAATAGCACGGGGAAAATTCCTACCAAAAAAGCGGACCGATCGGATGAAGTGAACTTTGCGTCACCGTCTATCCTCAGAACCTAGCGACCAAAACCACGAAGGCGCGACGCTTCGCGCCGGAGCTTGAGGAGACAAGGCATGGCTATCATCAAGAAAGCATCGGCCCATTGGGAAGGTGATCTGAAAACCGGCATCGGCTCGATTTCCACGGAAACCGGCGTGCTCAGGGAAGCGCCTTACGGCTTCAAGGCGCGCTTCGAAGGCGGTAGGGGCACCAACCCGGAAGAGCTGATCGGCGCCGCGCATGCGGGTTGTTTCTCCATGGCCTTCTCCATGATTCTCGGCGACGCAGGCCTCAAGGCCGACAGTATCGATACCAATGCCGAAGTCACCCTGGACCAGGTAGAAGGCGGTTTTGCGATCACGGCGGTGAAACTGATCCTCAAGGCAAAAATTCCCGGCGCCAGCCAGGCGCAATTCGAAGAACTGAGCAACAAGGCCAAAGAAGGTTGCCCGGTTTCCAAGGTGCTGAATGCCAAGATCAGCCTTGACGCGACGTTGGTGAATTAAACCGGCTCAAAGATCGCAGCCTTCGCATCTCCTACAAAGGCAGAGTGAATCTGTAGGAGCTGCCGCAGGCTGCGATCTTTTTGCGTTGAAACAAAACAACGGTCGCAAAACTATGGTCGAATAAATGACAGCAGCAAAAACGCATGTCCATGCGCGCTGCCTCAAGGGAGCTTCAACCATGAAACGTTTTGCCTTGGCGGTTATCTGTTGCGCAATGGCCTCTTCGGCTTTGGCAGCACCGAAACCCTGTGAAGAACTCAAGGCCGAGATCGAAGCCAAGATCCAGGCCCGCGGGGTGACGTCCTACACCCTGGAGATCGTTCGCAACGACGAAGTACACGATCAGAACATGGTCGTGGGCTCGTGCGAGAACGGCACCAAGAAAATCATCTATCAGAAGAATGACCGCTGATCGGCCTCACGGCACACAGTTGATCTGGCGCTCTTCTGCGACAATTTCATGTTTGGCGTTATACAGCCGTGCTTCGGGGGTGAACGCCATGGAGCGGGCTTGCAGCAGATAACGCTGACCGGCCTCGAAGTGATCGTACTTGATAATCATGTAGCACAGCCGCTCCGAACCACCGCCAAACAAGTCCGAACCGCCGCTCGGCACTTCGAAGTCGAAACGCACGGTCAGTTCGTGGCTACCTGGAGTGACCTGGAAAAAGCGCCCCTCGCGTAAACGCTGATTATCCAGTCGCTCGGCCATCAGCAATTTATCGTTGGGAAACGGCGTAGAGAAGTCGATCCACGCCATATTCGGATTGGCCGCCGGCATCGGAGTCGAACAGCCGGCCATCGCACTCGCGGCCAGTAACAGCATCAACCTGCGCATGATGAATGTCCCAATGTCGGGATCTTCAGGATAGCGCCGATCAGGTGCGTTGGCAGCCTGCAGGTGTACCTTGGCCAATTACTTTTCGCTGCTGATCGTAGAGCTTGGCCCATGGTCGGAAACCGATATTCCCCGCTTGCAGCTGATAACGCTCACCGGCGTTGAAATCGTTGAATTTCACATTCATCTGGCAATCACGCCACAGTGGCTCGGCGTCGGGCCCGATATTGGTGGGCTGGACCGGGAACTGGTAGCGAACCGTCAGCTCATGGCTACCGGGCTGCACCTCAAAATAGCGTTTGTCGGTGGCCGCTTTATTATCTACTTCCACTGCCAGCAGGGCCGTGTCTTCCTGATGCGACTCCAGATCGATCCATGCTTGCGTCGGATCATGGTGAGGCAATCCGAATCCAGCACAACCGGCCAGCGTCAGCAGGCCTCCCGTCAGCATCAATTTGCGCATAGCGGAGCTCCAGTCAAGCGGGATAGTCTTGCGAGCAGACTCTCCGGGAATTTTTTATTTTGATAAGGCTGCGTCCAGGCCCTGGGTTACTTGATCGCGTTTTGCGCGTTTTGTTTCCGGGTGTGTTGTTTTTGTTGCTCAACGGTTGTTCCAGCGTCAGCTACTACAGCCAATTGGCCAGCGGTCAGCTGCAACTGCTGCGGGCACGGGAGCCGGTTTCCAAGGTGATTGCCGACCCACAGCGCGATCAGAAACTGCGTGCGCACCTGGTTCAATCACAAAAGGCTCGAACCTTTGCCAGCCAACAGCTGCACCTGCCGGACAATCAGAGCTATCGCCTCTATGCCGACATCGGCCGGCCCTACGTGGTCTGGAACGTGTTCGTCACGCCGGAATTTTCCCTGAAGCCGCAGAATCATTGCTTCCCGATTGCAGGTTGCGTGGCCTATCGCGGGTACTACAACCAGAGTGCGGCTCGCGGTGAGGCAGCGCTGCAACGTCTACAGGGTATGGACGTGTCGATCGGCGGTGTCGAGGCGTATTCCACCCTGGGCTGGTTTAACGACCCGATCATGAACTCGATGATGGGCTGGGGCGATGAGCGCCTGGCCACGCTGATCTTTCACGAACTCGCGCACCAGCGCGTTTATGTGAAGGACGACACGGAGTTCAACGAGTCATTCGCCACCTTCGTCGAGCAGGAAGGCACCCGCCAATGGCGCGCTTACCGCAGCCTACCGCCCGAAAGCGGGACACAGGCGCAACAACGGGATCAATTCATTCAGCTGGTGCTGGACACCCGTACCCGCCTTGAAAAACTGTACACCCTGCCGCTGCCGCCCGAGCAAATGCGCCAGCGCAAAGCAGAGGCGTTTGAGCAACTACGCAGCGAATACCGACAGATGCGCGATAGCCAATGGGCCGGGGACAAACGTTACGACGCGTGGATCAATGCGCCGATGAACAATGCCCGGTTGCTGCCGTTTGGTCTGTATGACCAATGGGTGCCGGCGTTTGGTGCGCTGTTCAAGCAGGTAGGTGGGGATTGGGCGAGGTTTTATGCCGAAGTCGAGAAACTTGGCGCGGTACCGGTTGATCAGCGCAAAGCAGAGTTGAAGACTTTGGCAGGTTCTGACATTTGATGTGGTTGGGCTGACGTCATCGCGGGCAAGCCTTGCTCCTACAGACTTGTTGTCGCTCAAAGCATCTGCGCTCGACACCAACCTGTAGGAGCAAGGCTTGCCCGCGATAGCGCCCTTGAGTGTTCGCTAGACCAGACTCACAACCAGATCGCGTCCCACAACGGATAATCCCCAACCTTCCCCACCAATCCCGCCCGCAATGGATTGGCAACGATGTATCGAGCGATTGCTTGTAAATCCTCTTCTCTACGAATGGCACGATCGTGAAATCCAGGCTGCCACAATGAACCTGCTCTCTGTAGCTCGCGGTTGAGCGTCACAGTTGTCCGAGACTTGGTGCGTGCCATCAGAGTTCGCAGCGGGGCATTTTGCAGTTCAATAAGCCAATGAAAATGATCGGGCATCACAACCCAGGCTAATGAGTTGGCAAATTGCTCTTGTTGAGCTTTTCGAAATGCGTTTACAACCAATCGGCCTGTCTTGAAGCTGGAAAAAACGGGCTGACGATTCAGTACGACGGCTGTCAGTAAATAGATTTGCCCTTCCTCCGAGTAACGTCCGGTGCGCAGACGATGGGCGTGATGCTGGCTTGGCATTGATTGTCCTCTTTGATCAGGGCCTGTCTTCAGGCTAGATCGACATAGGAAGATTGGAGTCATAACAGTTGTTCAGGACGTGTCTGGAAGTACGCCATCGCGGGCAAGCCTTGCTCCTACAGGAGGTAAGGTCGAACCACAATGTTGTGAACGACATTAATCCGTAGGAGCAAGGCTTGCCCGCGATGGCGATTTAATTAGCGCCGCAAAAACGCCTGATGCATCTCATCCAGCGTTTCAAAATGGAAGGCCGGGGCTTCGGCACTCAGCTCTTCCCGACTGCCAAACCCGTACCCAACCGCCGCTGCGTCCAACCCATTGCTGCGCGCACCGATCAGGTCGTGCTTACGGTCGCCGATCATCAGGGTATTGGCCGGGTCCAGGCCTTCTTCCGCCATCAGGTGCGCGATCAGTTCGACTTTATTGGTCCGGGTGCCATCCAGCTCGCTGCCGTAGATCACTTTGAAGTGTTTGGCGAAGTCGAAATGCCGGGCGATTTCCCGGGCGAAGACCCATGGCTTTGAGGTGGCGATGTACAGCTGTCGCCCTTGTCCGCCAAGGGTTTCGAGCAGCGGCGTGACGCCATCGAACACGCGATTTTCGTACAGGCCGGTGACCTTGAAACGCTCGCGATAGAAATTCACCGCCTCCCAGGCTTTCGGCTCATCGAAGTCATAAAACTGCATGAACGCCTGCAACAACGGCGGGCCGATAAAGTGTTCGAGCTTGGTCAGGTCGGGTTCATCGATGCCGAGCTTGCTCAAGGCAAACTGGATCGAGCGGGTGATGCCTTCGCGCGGGTCGGTCAGGGTGCCATCGAGGTCGAACAGAACGGTTTGGTAATGCATGAAAATTCCTGGGCAGTAGCGAGACGTTTCAGACCTGATCGTAGCCTTCGGCCAGATGCAGATCCTTGAGCTTCACGTAGTTCGCCGCGCTGTAGGTGAAAAAGGCTTGTTCCTTGTCAGTCAGTGGCCGGATCTGTTTCACCGGACTACCGACATACAGGAATCCGCTTTCCAGGCGCTTGCCCGGGGGCACCAGGCTGCCGGCGCCAATGATCACATCGTCGGCAACCACTGCGCCGTCCATGACGACGCTGCCCATTCCAATCAAAACCCGACTGCCGACGGTGCAGCCATGCAGCATGACTTTGTGGGCGATGGTCACGTCATCACCGATCAGCAATGGGAACCCGTCAGGGTTGAACGGCCCGGCATGGGTAATGTGCAGCACGCAGCCATCCTGCACGCTGGTGCGCGCACCGATGAGGATGCGGTGCATGTCGCCGCGGATCACGGTCAATGGCCACACCGAGCTGTCTTCGCCGATCTCGACATCGCCGATCACCACCGCCGAACGGTCGACAAAAGCGCCTTTGCCCAGCAGCGGCGTGTGGTTCTGATACTTGCGAAGGTTCACGATAGGGTTTCTCTCTGTTGCTGATAGCTGCGGTGAACGTCGATTGTAATTAAGATGGCTGCATGTTTCTTCCAGCCAAGGTGCCAACCGTGAGCGTGAACAACCCTCTTTTGCAGTCCTACGACCTGCCGCCGTTCTCCGCGATCCGTGCCGAGCATGTGCAACCGGCCATTGAACAGATCCTGGCTGACAACCGCGCCGCCATTATCGAGATCCTCAAGACTCAGGGCAAACAACCGACCTGGGCCGGCCTGGTGCTGGCGATGGACGAACTCAACGATCGCCTGGGCGCTGCCTGGAGCCCGGTCAGCCATTTGAATGCCGTGTGCAACAGCGCCGAACTGCGCGCAGCCTACGAATCGTGCCTGCCGGCCTTGAGCGCCTACTCCACCGAAATGGGCCAGAACCGTGAACTGTTCCTGGCCTATGAAGCCCTGGCCAACAGCCCGGAAGCCGCCGGTTTCGATGTGGCGCAGAAAACTATCCTGGAACACGCCCTGCGTGACTTCCGTCTGTCGGGTATCGACCTGCCGGAAGCCGAGCAAAAACGCTACGCCGAAGTGCAGAGCAAGCTCTCCGAGCTGGGCAGTCGATTCTCCAATCAGTTGCTCGACGCGACCCAGGTATGGACCAAGCACATCACCGATGAAGCCGTCCTCGCCGGCCTGACCGATTCAGCCAAGGCGCAAATGGCCGCCGCTGCCCAGGCTAAAGAGCTGGATGGATGGCTGATCACCCTGGAATTCCCGAGCTACTACGCGGTGATGACCTACGCCCACGACCGTGCCCTGCGCGAAGAAGTCTACGCCGCCTACTGCACCCGCGCGTCGGACCAAGGCCCGAATGCCGGGCAGAACGATAACGGCCCGGTCATGGAAGAAATCCTCGACCTGCGTCAGGAACTGGCAAAACTCCTGGGCTTCGCCAGTTTCTCGGAGTTGAGCCTGGCCACCAAAATGGCCGAGTCCAGCGATCAGGTGCTGAGTTTCCTGCGCGACCTGGCCCAGCGTAGCAAACCGTTCGCCGCGCAGGACCTGCAACAACTAAAGGCTTACGCCGCCGAACAAGGTTGCCCGGACCTGCAAAGCTGGGACAGCGGTTTCTACGGTGAGAAACTCCGCGAGCAACGTTACAGCGTTGCCCAGGAAGCCCTGCGCGCCTATTTCCCGATCGATAAAGTGCTGGGCGGCCTGTTCGCCATCGTGCAACGTCTGTACGGCATCGAAATCGCCGAACAGAAAGGCTTCGACACCTGGCACCCGGATGTTCGCCTGTTCGAAATCAAGGAAAACGGCCAGCACGTCGGCCGCTTCTTCTTCGACCTCTACGCCCGCGCCAACAAGCGTGGCGGCGCGTGGATGGATGGCGCCCGCGACCGTCGCCGCACCGCTGGCGGCGTGCTGCAAAGCCCGGTGGCCAACCTGGTGTGCAACTTCACCCCGGCCGACAGCGGCAAGCCTGCGCTGCTGACCCATGATGAAGTGACCACCCTGTTCCACGAGTTCGGTCACGGCCTGCATCACCTGCTGACCCGCGTCGAGCATGCCGGTGTCTCCGGCATCAACGGTGTGGCCTGGGATGCGGTCGAGCTGCCGAGCCAGTTCATGGAAAACTGGTGCTGGGAACCTGAAGGCCTGGCGCTGATTTCCGGTCACTATGAAAGTGGTGAGCCACTGCCGCAGGACCTGCTGCAGAAAATGCTCGCGGCGAAAAACTTCCAGTCCGGCCTGATGATGGTTCGCCAGTTGGAGTTCTCGCTGTTCGACTTCGAACTGCACGCCACCCATGGCGACGGCCGCAGTGTGCTGCAAGTGCTCGAAGGCGTGCGTGACGAAGTTGCGGTCATGCGTCCACCGGCCTACAACCGTTTCCCGAACAGCTTCGCCCACATCTTCGCGGGCGGTTATGCCGCGGGTTACTACAGCTATAAATGGGCTGAGGTGCTGTCCGCCGACGCGTTCTCGAAGTTTGAAGAAGAAGGCGTGCTCAACGCGGCCACCGGTCGCGCGTTCCGGGAAGCGATTCTCGCGCGCGGTGGTTCCCAGGAGCCGATGGTGCTGTTCGTCGACTTCCGTGGCCGTGAGCCATCGATTGACGCACTCTTGCGCCACAGCGGCCTGAGTGAGGACGCGGCAGCATGAGTGAGGGTCCCGTGATTACCAAACGACGTTTTATCGCCGGGGCGGTTTGCCCGGCCTGCAGCGAGCCGGACAAGTTGATGATGTGGAACGAAGACAGCGTGCCACATCGCGAGTGCGTGGCCTGTGGCTATTCCGATACGCTGAATGAACAAGGTCTGTCGGTGCCCAAGGAATTGGGCACCCGGGTCAATACGTCCGCCCTGAAAGCACCGGACACCAAGGTTCAGGCCGTGCAGTTTTTCCCGAACCCGAAGCTGAAAAAGAAACCTGACGAGCAGCATTGATCAGAAAACGCCTTCCACTGCGCAATGCAGGGGAAGGCGTTATTGCTGAAGATGCGCCGACTGGAACCAGTTTTTCATTGAACACGCTGCAAATGGACTGGTGCTGCAATCGCCGTTGGCCAACGCCGTGCGCAACTTGTCGACATCCGCCTGCATCATGTAACGAACCCCGTCCTTGAAATGGGTGCTGTCACCAAAGCCACCCTGGGTCATTTCGCTCAGCGCGTCCTCCTTGCTCCAACCTTGCACCACCACCCGGTACATCGCCGCGATCAGACCGGTCCGGTCAGAACCGTGCTTGCAGTGCAACAACACCGGACCATTGGCTTCAGCGGTTTGAATGGTGCGCAAGGCCTTGAGTATGTCTGCGTCATCGACGTGGTTGGTGCGATAGGGCAGTTGTACTTGGGTGATATCAGCCGTAGTCAGCCAGCGCGAATCCGATTCGGGCAGAAACGTGATGACGGTCCCAACCTTGAGTCGTTTCAGTAAAGGCACCGCTCCCTGGTCCGGCATCCCGCTTCGATAAAGCGTCGGGGACATTTGATAGAGGTTGTATTGCACCTCGACCGATTGTGCCCATTCTGCCGGGCGGGGCGAAGTGCCGTCGTCAGCCAGTGCAGGCGCAAGGTTGAACAGTGCGACCAGCGACAGGTACATCGCTGGAAAAAAACGCAGTAGGGACATGCTCGGGTGACCGTTCAGGAAGGGACGGGAAGTTACCGGTGAGCATCCCCCTTGAGCGGTCAAAGGGCTGTGAGTTGGCTGTCAAAGAATCGTGAAGCCATGGCCCAGTTCATAGTTTCAGTTTGATGAAGGCCTGGAGCAACCCGTTCAGTGCGGTCCCATAGTCAAACAACTGTCCAGTTAAAGGGTTGCGCCCTTTAACTTCAAATGGCGAGCCGGAATCCGCAGCTTTGGTCTCGTACACGCGCTGGCTATACAGTTGGAGATCATCCTCATCAATGTCGAACTCCTCAACAGCTACTCGAAACTCGGGTGGTTCAGCGGGAAGACGATAGAGGTACACTATTCCGTCTGAAGCAATTACCAGTTGATCATAAAAGGCGAGCGCAAGTTGTGTGAGGGCGGCAATGTCCTTTTCGTCGGTGCTATTGTCTGGAGTGACATTGATATCTGACCATGGGTCAAAATCGAGCTTTGTAGTCTTGCCATAGTCTTCTATATGAAGTGTCACGGTGGGGGCATTCGCAAGAACAGCAGCGAACTGATCCATTGTTTTATCAGGATACTCACCTGTCCTTATGAGTTTGACAACTACCTGCACATTTTCGGATGTCTCTATTTGTCGTAGATAAACACCAGCTTTTATGGGAGTGGACATTTTTATCCTCGTGGCTGAGTTGAATGCACGCGAAGTCCGCATGCATCCAACAATGTTGCTTTCCAGTGATCTGAAAGGCAGGGATCAGGGATTGACGATACTGGCGTACGCCTTGGCCAATGCCTGTAACTTGGCTTTGTCATCGGCATCAATGACCCGGTCCCCGTCTACATCCTTGTCAACGGTGCGGATACTGAAAGAGTTGCCAAGGTCTGTGGAGGTAGCCGTGAAAAAAACCGAATCAACCAGAGCTTCGATTTGTTGCTCATTCTGCGCATCCCAGCTTTGCTCCTTGCGAGCAAGTTGCAGCGAAACAACGGTATTAGGTTCCGATGGGCCCGGCTGCATAAGTTGAAGAAAAATACCGCGTGAATTAAAGAACGACATAAATAAATCCTTTTATTTGTTTGCTGTAGTGGGGTTACTTGAAGACCCGAATATACGAGCTAACTTTTAATCCAGCCATGACCTATATGTTTCGTCAATTTACTAGTTAGCATGGAAGTGCGGTCTGGAAGATCTGCCAGCCAATCAACGGCTGAACGGTACTGGCCAACACGCGCAACCTCGACTACTGTATGAATATACAGATCAAGGACTCCATCGATGGCCACTCCTCTGCCTCCCCGCGGTCGCGGCACTGCCGCCAACCCGCACAATCGCTTTGCTCCGAGCCGCTCGGTGGCCGAGGACGACGGCTGGTATCAGGAAGCGCCGGTGACTCAAGGCACCGAAGTGCGCATCGAGACGGCGAAAACCATCATCACCAAAAACAACTCGCCGGACCTGCCCTTCGATCGTTCGATCAATCCCTATCGCGGTTGCGAGCACGGATGCATTTATTGCTACGCGCGACCAAGCCACGCTTACTGGGACATGTCGCCGGGACTGGATTTCGAGACCAAGCTGATCGCCAAAACCAACGCTGTGGATGTGCTGGAGCAGCAGCTGTCCAAACGTGGCTATCAATGTGCACCGATCAACCTCGGTTCCAACACCGATCCGTATCAGCCGATCGAGCGCGAATACAAGATCACCCGGCAAACCCTCGAAGTGCTGTTGCGCTACAGACATCCGGTGACCATTGTCACCAAAGGATCGCTGATCCTTCGTGATCTCGACCTGTTGGCGGAGCTCGCCGAACAAAGGCTGGTGGCGGTAATGATCAGCCTGACCACCCTGGACGACGAGCTCAAACGCATCCTCGAACCGCGCGCCGCCGCGCCCAAGGCCCGGTTGCGGGCGATCAGGGTCATGCGCGAGGCCGGCATTCCGGTGGGGGTGCTGTGCTCGCCGATGATTCCCATGATCAACGATAGCGAACTCGAAAGCCTGCTGACCGAAGCCCAGGCGGCCGGAGCGCAAAGCGCTGCCTACATGATGTTGCGCCTGCCGCTGGAAGTGGCGCCGCTGTTCGAAGAATGGCTGGCCGCCCACTATCCGCAACGGGCGGCGCATGTCCTGAGCCTGATTCGCCAGAGCCGTGGCGGCGAACTCTACGACAGTCGCTTTGGCGCACGGATGCGCGGCGAAGGACCGTTTGCCGACCTGCTGGCACAGCGCTTTGCCAAGGCCATCAAGCGGCTGGGGCTCAATCGTCGGGAAGGTTTTAACCTGGACTGCGAAGCCTTCTGTCCGCCGGGTCGCCAAATGTCGTTGATTTGAGGACAATTGGCCTATGGTTGAGTACTGGAGAACGCGCTCAAGGATTAGGCTGGTCACGTTTTTTGTGACCTGGAACACACGTCCTAGAGCGTTTTATTCAGTTTGAGTTAAGATTCGGCCGCTACCTTGTTCATCGAGTGACTGACGGGTCGAGCTTTCCGGCCTGGATGTTTTTTAACCAGCCACTGGCTTCACACCGGACATACGGGATAACACCCTGAGCCCGCCAAAGAGGATGAATCATGAGTGACAAGGATAAACAGCCGTTGGCTGCGTCGGCTTCTGCCCAACCCGAGGCGGAAACCGCCGATGCAGCGTTGAAGCATATCGTTGACGGCTTCTTGCATTTTCATCATGAGATCTTTCCGCAGCAGGAAGAACTCTTCAAAAAACTCGCCACGGCGCAACAGCCAAGGGCGATGTTCATTACCTGCGCCGATTCGCGCATCGTGCCTGAACTGATCACCCACAGCTCGCCTGGCGACCTGTTCGTGACCCGCAATGTCGGCAACGTCGTACCGCCTTACGGGCAGATGAATGGTGGCGTTTCCACCGCCATCGAGTATGCGGTGCTAGCGCTGGGTGTGCAGCACATCATCATCTGCGGTCATTCCGATTGCGGCGCGATGCGGGCGGTGCTCAACCCCGACAGCCTGGAAAAAATGCCCACGGTCAAAGCCTGGCTACGGCATGCGGAAGTCGCCAAAACCATGGTGCACGACAACTGCAATTGCGCCGATGAAAACGAGACCATGCATATCCTCACTGAGGAGAATGTCATCGCTCAATTGCAGCACTTGCGCACCCATCCCTCGGTAGCCTCGCGCATGGCGAACGGTCATCTGTTCATCCATGGCTGGGTCTACGACATCGAGACCAGTGAAATAAAAGCCTACGACGCCGACCAGGGTTGTTTCCTGCCACTTAATGGCAGCCTGCCCATTCCGGTGGCGACGCCCAAAGCGCGCTTCTAAAACCTCCTAAACATTTGTGTGGATAAGCCGTGGCTGCCGAACAGACAGTCCGGCTTTGCCATGCCTGAAGAAAACTTCGGGAGAATCATCATGCGTGCTGCGCAACTCAAAGCTGTTCTGCCACGGGAGCTGTTGGCTTCGGTGGTGGTGTTTCTGGTCGCCCTGCCCCTGTGCATGGGCATTGCCATCGCCTCAGGACTACCGCCAGCCAAAGGCCTGATCACCGGGATCGTCGGGGGTTTGGTCGTGGGCTGGTTGGCGGGTTCTCCGCTGCAAGTCAGCGGGCCCGCGGCGGGTCTGGCGGTTCTGGTGTTCGAACTGGTGCGCCAGCACGGCGTGGCCATGCTCGGGCCGATCCTTTTGCTGGCGGGTTTTCTGCAACTGGTGGCCGGGCGCTTGAAGCTCGGTTGCTGGTTTCGGGTCACGGCGCCAGCGGTGGTGTACGGCATGCTCGCCGGGATTGGCGTGCTGATCGTACTTTCGCAGGTGCATGTGATGCTCGACGCAGCGCCGAAACCGTCCGGCCTAGATAACCTCACGGCGTTTCCCGGTGCGGTGGCCCAGGCATTGCCATCGTTCGGCTGGCAGGCCGGCCTGCTCGGTCTCTCGACCATCGCCGTGATGTGGCTGTGGGAAAAATTCCGCCCGCATTCATTGCGCTTCGTTCCCGGAGCGTTGCTCGGGGTGGGTCTGGCGACAATCGCCAGTCTGGTGCTGGCATTGCCCGTCAAACGTGTTGAGGTTCCGGCGAACCTGGCGGAGGCGATTGACTGGCTGCGCCCGGCGGACCTGCTCAACCTCGCCGACCCGAGCCTGCTGATCGCTGCATTCGCGGTGGCGTTCATCGCCAGCGCCGAAACCTTGCTGTCCGCCGCGGCCGTGGACCGCATGCACAGCGGCCAACGTTCTGACTTTGATCGCGAACTGTCAGCCCAAGGCGTGGGCAACATGCTCTGCGGCTTGCTCGGCGCGTTGCCGATGACCGGGGTGATCGTACGCAGTTCGGCCAACGTCCAGGCCGGTGCCACCACCCGCTACTCGACGATTTTCCATGGCCTCTGGCTATTGGCGTTCGTTTTGTTGCTGTCGAGTGTGCTGCAAAGCATTCCGGTGGCGAGCCTGGCCGGTGTACTGGTTTACACGGGTTTCAAATTGGTCGACCTCAAGGCCTTTCGCGGTTTGGGTCGCTATGGCCGGATGCCGATGTTCACCTACGCCGCGACGGCCTTGGCGATCATCTTCACTGACTTGTTGACCGGCGTGCTGATCGGTTTCGGCCTGACCCTGGTGAAACTGGCGCTGAAGGCCTCACGGTTGAAAATCAGCCTGATCGATCTGCCCCGGGACGGCGAGATGGAGTTGCGTCTGGTGGGCGCGGCGACGTTTCTCAAAGTGCCGGCGTTGACCAAAGTACTGGGCAGCATTGCGCCGGGCACGACGGTGCATGTGCCGCTCAATAACCTGAGTTACATCGATCACTCGTGTCTGGAGTTACTGGAGGAATGGGGTCGGGCGAATGCGGCCAAGGGCTCGAAGTTGTTGATTGAGTCGCGGGGTTTGAAGCGCAGGCTTGAAGGGCGGGTACGGACTAATACCGGTATAGGTGCGGCTGGCTGAAGATCCCTTGTGGGAGCGAGCTTGCTCGCGATTGCGGTGGTTCAGTCAACATTGATGTTGAATGTCAGGGCGCTATCGCGAGCAAGCTCGCTCCCACAGGGAACAATGTCGCCTGAAATTCAGGCGACTGTCTGATCCAGCTCCAGACCCACGCCCAAACGGCGCGACATGCACGGCCAGCGTTTCCACGCGGCGCCGGTGTCCGGGCTGCTGAGTTTCTCGCGGTAGGCTTCCACCGACTCCAGCGCGAAACTCTCCTCGCTCAACATTTCGTCGAAGGCGTGATGCACGACCTCATCGAGTTGGTTGGCAAATTCCTCACCGATCAACTGGTGAGCAATCAGGTTGGCGACAGTCATGTCCAAGGGGATCAGTGGCTGGCCGAAATGCTTGATGTACAGGTCGTTGACCTCTTCGACAAAACGGTGCGCCAGATAGGCTTCGTCCAGCAGGCTGTCGAGCCCGACGTGCCCGGCCATGATGGCGGGCGGCTGGAGGAAGTACTGTTCAGCGATTTTCAGCACCGGTTTGATCTGTGACTCGATACCCGCTTCCCTGGCAACTTCATTGGCTGCATCCAGCAGATCAGGAACTTCATCAATGTAAGCAGCGACAAAACGCGTCAGCACACCATTGGCGTCGTTTTCCGGTAATTGGATCGCCGGGTGTAAATGAGGCAGTTTGCTTTCCAGCTGACGAGTCAGCAGTCCGGTTTCGGCTTCGTGTTGTTGGGCTTTTTGGATCTGCTCGCGCAATGCGGCGGTGTTCATGAAAACTCCAGGAAACAAAGGCAATGAAATAGGGAAGACATAACTTAGCTGGCTTACGATAAATGCTAAGACGCATTTGTCATAAATGTTTCATCCTTGAGACGCCCCCGTTATATCGGTTTGCCACCACTCGTCTGCATCCTTCTCCATTCGTGCCCTGCAACGCAAGTTAATGCTGTTTCAGATGATTTACGCCTTCACATTGCGAGGTGGGAGTCGCTGTCTATACTCGCTCATGAATGGAGTTAGCTGATGACGCCCGACTGCATATGCAGCAAGGCCCGGTGCTCAAGTTCGTAGTCTGATGCAGCCGCTCCCTTGCCGCAGGTGAAAGCCGGCGGGATAACAAGAACGATAAGGGGAACCCGCAATGATGCGACATCCACATGTCTGGATGGGCCTCCTGTTGTGGTCGATTTTCAGTCAGGCGCAAGCGGCCTGGACTGTGAATATGGCGCCTGGAGCGACTGAAATCAGTCACGCTGTTTTTGACCTGCACATGACCATTTTCTGGATCTGTGTAGTGATCGGCATCATCGTTTTTGGCGCCATGTTCTGGTCGATGATCCTGCATCGCCGCTCGACCGGGCAGGTGGCCGCCAAATTCCATGAAAGCACCACCGTCGAAATTCTCTGGACCATCGTGCCCTTCATCATTCTGGTGGCCATGGCGGTTCCCGCGACGGCGACCCTGATCAAGATGTACGACGCCAGTGAGCCGGATATCGATATCCAGGTCACCGGCTATCAATGGAAATGGCACTACAAATACCTGGGCCAGGACGTTGAGTTCTTCAGCAACCTGGCCACCCCCGCCGACCAGATCCACAACAAGGAAGCCAAGGGCGAGCACTACTTGCTCGAAGTCGACAAGCCGCTGGTGCTGCCGATTGGCGCCAAGGTACGTTTCCTTGTGACCTCCGCTGACGTGATCCACTCCTGGTGGGTGCCGGCCTTCGCGGTCAAGCGCGATGCGATCCCGGGGTTCGTCAACGAAGCCTGGACGCGCATCGAAAAACCCGGCATCTACCGTGGCCAGTGCGCCGAACTGTGCGGCAAGGACCACGGGTTCATGCCGATCGTGGTCGAGGTCAAGGAAAAGGCCGACTACGAAAAATGGCTGGGCGAGCGCAAGGCTGAAGCGGCGCAACTCAAGGAACTGACCAGCAAGGAATGGACCCTCGACGAGCTCAAGGAGCGCGGCGACAAGATCTATCACACCACTTGCGTGGCCTGTCACCAGGCTGAGGGTCAGGGTCTGCCGCCGATGTTCCCGGCGCTCAAAGGCTCGAAAATCGCCACCGGACCAAAAGACGCGCACCTGAGCATTGTCTTCCACGGCAAGCCCGGCACCGCCATGGCGGCGTTCGGCAAGCAGCTCTCGGAAGTCGATATCGCAGCGGTCGTGACCTATGAACGTAACGCCTGGGGCAACAACAAGGGCGACATGGTCACGCCGAAAGAAGTGCTGGAGCTGAAACAGGCGGAAAGCAAATGACCCGGTCCATTGCTCACCTCAGGAACCGGTCGGGGCAATGCGCCCCGGCCTGCCCAGCCCATCCGGTTACAGGAGACAGGCCATGAGCGCCGTAATCGATGACCACGGTCATGCCGACCACGCCCACGGCCCTGCCAAAGGCCTGATGCGTTGGGTGCTGACCACCAACCACAAGGACATCGGCACGCTGTACCTGTGGTTTGCGTTTTCCATGTTCCTGCTCGGCGGCTCGTTCGCGATGGTGATTCGCGCCGAGCTGTTCCAGCCGGGTCTGCAAATCGTCCAGCCGGAATTCTTCAACCAGATGACCACCATGCACGGTCTGGTGATGGTTTTCGGTGCGGTGATGCCGGCCTTCGTCGGCCTCGCCAACTGGATGATTCCGCTGATGATCGGCGCGCCGGACATGGCGTTGCCACGGATGAACAACTTCAGCTTCTGGCTGTTGCCGGCCGCATTCATCCTGCTGGTGTCGACCCTGTTCACCCCCGGTGGCGGGCCGAACTTCGGCTGGACCTTCTACGCACCGCTATCGACGACATACGCACCGGAAAGCGTGACGTTCTTCATCTTCGCCATCCACTTGATGGGGATCAGCTCGATCATGGGGGCGATCAACGTGATCGCCACCATCCTCAACCTGCGCGCTCCCGGCATGACGCTGATGAAAATGCCGCTGTTCGTCTGGACCTGGCTGATCACCGCGTTCCTGCTGATCGCGGTGATGCCGGTACTGGCCGGTTGCGTGACGATGATGCTGATGGACATCCACTTCGGCACCAGTTTCTTCAGTGCCGCCGGTGGCGGTGACCCGGTGCTGTTCCAGCACGTGTTCTGGTTCTTCGGTCACCCCGAGGTGTACATCATGATCCTGCCGGCCTTCGGTGCCGTCAGCTCGATCATTCCGACCTTCTCGCGCAAGCCGCTGTTCGGCTACACCTCGATGGTCTACGCCACGGCGAGTATTGCGTTCCTGTCGTTCATCGTCTGGGCGCACCACATGTTCGTGGTCGGCATTCCGCTGGTGGGCGAGTTGTTCTTCATGTACGCCACGCTGCTGATCGCGGTGCCGACCGGGGTGAAAGTGTTCAACTGGGCCAGCACCATGTGGCAGGGCTCGCTGACCTTCGAGACGCCGATGTTGTTCGCGGTGGCGTTCGTGATCCTGTTCTCCATCGGCGGTTTCTCCGGTTTGATGCTGGCCATCGCCCCGGCGGACTTCCAGTACCAGGACACCTACTTCGTGGTCGCGCACTTCCACTATGTATTGGTGCCGGGTGCGATCTTCGGGATCTTCGCCTCGGCCTATTACTGGATGCCGAAGTGGACCGGCCACATGTACGACGAAACTCTCGGCAAGCTGCATTTCTGGCTGTCGTTCATCGGCATGAACATGGCCTTCTTCCCGATGCACTTCGTGGGGCTGGCGGGCATGCCGCGGCGGATTCCGGACTACAACCTGCAATTCGCCGACTTCAACATGGTGTCGTCGATCGGCGCGTTCATGTTCGGCACCACGCAGTTGTTCTTCCTGTTCATCGTGATCAAGACCATTCGCGGCGGCCCGCCTGCACCGGCCAAACCGTGGGACGGGGCGGAAGGCCTGGAGTGGAGCATTCCGTCACCGGCGCCGTATCACACGTTTACTACACCGCCGGAAGTGAAATGAACAATTTCTGCCTTGTGGAAATTCCTGTGGGAGCTGGCTTGCCAGCGATGGGATCACCGCGGTGTGTCAGGCATGCAGCCATCGCTGGCAAGCCAGCTCCCACAGGGTTCTCGGTAGAGGGCATAGGTCATGGCTGATTCGATTTCGATGAAGAAGCTGGTCACTCGTCTGTTGCTGGTGGTGGTGGCGATGTTTGTGTTCGGGTTTGCGCTGGTGCCGATCTACGACGTGATGTGCAAGGCATTCGGCATCAACGGCAAGACCGCCGGGCAGTACGAGGGCGAGCAAACGGTCGATACCTCGCGGCAGGTGCGCGTGCAGTTTCTGTCGACCAATTCCGCCGACATGTCGTGGGATTTCTATCCCAAGCACGATGAGCTGACGGCCAACCCCGGGGCGGTGAACGAGATGATCTTCATTGCGCACAACCCCACCGATAAGCCGATGAGCGCCCAGGCCGTACCGAGCATCGCGCCCAGCGCGGCGGCGGCGTATTTCCACAAGACCGAATGTTTCTGCTTTACCCAGCAAGTGCTGCAGCCCGGTCAACGGATCGAGATGCCGGTACGTTTCATCGTTGACCGTGACATGCCCAAGGATGTGAAGCACCTTACGCTGTCCTACACGCTGTTCGATATCACCGCCCGACATCCACCGGTCGCAGTAAACACTGGCGGTTGAGCGTGCCCGATAAGGAGAACAATAAATGGCAACTCATGAACATTATTACGTTCCGGCCCAGAGCAAATGGCCGATCATCGCCACGGTCGGGATGTTCGTCACCGTATTCGGCCTGGCCACCTGGTTCAACGACCTGAAAGCGGCGCGGCCTGAATCTCACGGCCCGCTGATCTTTTTCGTCGGTGGCCTGCTGCTGGCCTACATGCTGTTCGGCTGGTTCGGCACGGTGATCAAGGAAAGTCGCGGCGGTTTGTACAGCGCGCAAATGGACCGCTCGTTCCGCTGGGGTATGAGCTGGTTCATCTTCTCGGAGGTGATGTTCTTCATCGCCTTCTTCGGTGCGCTGTTTTATGTGCGCCACGTTTCCGGGCCGGCGCTCGGTGGCGAAGGCGCCAAAGGCATCGCCCACATGCTGTGGCCGAACTTCGAGTTCACCTGGCCGCTGCTGAACAACCCGGACTCCAAACTCTTTCCGCCGCCCAAGGAAGTCATCAGCCCTTGGGGCCTGCCGCTGCTCAACACCGTGTTGCTGGTCAGTTCCAGCGTCACCGTGACCATCGCCCACCACGCCTTGAAAAAGGGTCATCGCGGCGCCCTCAAGATTTGGCTGGCGATCACCGTGTTGCTGGGCTGCGCGTTCCTCGGTTTTCAGGCCGAAGAGTACATGCACGCTTACCACGAACTGGGCCTGACCCTGGGCTCGGGCATCTATGGCGCCACGTTCTTCATGCTCACCGGGTTCCACGGCGCGCACGTGACCATCGGCACTATCATCCTGTTCGTGATGCTGATGCGGATCATGCGCGGGCACTTCGACAACGAGCATCAGTTCGGCTTCGAGGCAGCGAGTTGGTACTGGCACTTCGTGGACGTGGTGTGGATCGGGCTGTTCGTATTTGTTTACGTACTGTAGGAGCGAGCTTGCTCGCGATGGTGTGTCAGACACGTTGATTTCGACTGATACACCTTCGCGAGCAAGCTCGCTCCTACAGCTACCAAGGGGCGTGAGATACCAACTGGCCGCTGAAAAAACCCCAGGCGATCAACCCGACGGTAATGGCGGCCAGCGCTACACGAACACTCAAGGCAATGACGAGGCGGTTCGAGCTGCTGTCGTCCTTGACCAGAAAAAACAGGCCGCTGAACAGGCTGACAACCGTGGCAATCAGCATCAGGACGATGGCTGCTTTGAGCATGGTGAGACTCCGGGGGACTAGCGATGCACTTGAGTATAGCTATCGCACCGACTGACTTTCTGGCGATGCCATGAAGCGTTTCCGGCCGGGCATCGTGCCGACACTGGTGGTCGCCCTGTTGCTGCCGCTGCTGGTGTCGCTCGGGTTCTGGCAATTGAGCCGGGGCGCGGAAAAAAGCGCGCTGCTGCAAACCTACACCGAGCGCCGGGCTGCCGAACCAATGGCCAGCACCGAGCTGCAACACAGCGCCGATCCAGCCTTCCGCCGCGTTCGCCTGCACGGTCAGTTCGATGCCGCCCACAGCCTGTTGCTGGATAACCGCCAGCGTAATGGCAAGGTTGGCGTCGAGTTGCTGCAACCCTTCCACGATCAGGCGACCGGGCTCTGGCTGCTGGTCAATCGTGGCTGGCTGCCGTGGCCGGACCGGCGTACACCGCCGCAATTCACCACCCCGACTCAGGCCCTGAGTCTCGACGCCTGGGTCTACGTTTCTCCCGGCGCGACCTTCCAGTTGCACGCCGATCCCGACAGCGCGACCTGGCCGCAACTGGTCACGGCGGTTGACCCGGCGAAACTCTGGACGTCACTTGGCCGCGAAGGTTTCGCCTACGAATTACGCGCAGAAATTGGGCCGGCGACTTACCAGGCCGATTGGCCGGTCGTTGCCATGGGCCCGGAAAAACACATCGCTTATGCCGTGCAGTGGTTCGCCATGTCGATCGCTCTGTTCGGTCTTTATCTCTACCTCGGCTGGCACAACGCAAAGGAGAAACACCATGGGAGCGGCCATGAATCCACCCAGCATGTCTGAGGCAAAACCGTCGGTGAACCGGCGCAAAGGACGTTTGCAGTTGCTGTTGATTCTGCTCGGGGTCATCGGGCCGATGGTCCTCGCCACCGGCATGTACAAATTGCAATTCTGGGTGCCGGAAGGCCGCAGCTATCACGGCGAACTGATCGGCAACGGCCAGACCCGTGCCGACCTAGGCGTGCAGGCACAGGAAGACCGCTGGCAGTTGCTGGTGACCGCGCCCAAGGATTGCGCCGTCGATTGCCAGCAACTGGTGTATCTGGCGCGGCAGGTTCAGATCGGCCTGGGCCGCGACGCCGGGCGCGCCAGCCACGCGATCGCCGTTGCGCAGCCGTTGGCAACCGATTACGAGGCCAAGCTGACCCGCGAATACCCGCAGCTGCAACGCTATCCGCTGGACCTCAACACCTTCAGCAAGGCCAATGGCGACAAGACCGCGCCGCAACTGTGGATCATCGACCCGCACGGCAATCTGGTGTTGCGCTACGACCCCGCCGTGAAGGGCAAGGATCTGCTGAACGACCTGCGTCACCTGCTGAAACTGTCCAACATCGGATAAGGGCATCGTCATGGCCAAACCTGGATTTCGCCTCGCGCTGTTTGCCACCTTGCTGGCACTGATTGTGGTGTTGCTCGGCGCCTATACCCGCCTGACCCACGCCGGCCTCGGCTGCCCGGACTGGCCCGGCTGCTACGGCTTCATCAGCGTGCCGAAAAGCGAAGCCCAACTGGCCCATGCCGAATTGCATTTCCCGGACACGCCGGTCGAAGCCCACAAGGGCTGGAACGAGATGATCCACCGCTACTTTGCCGGCACGCTGGGGCTGTTGATTGTGGCCCTGGCCGCTCGCGCATGGACGCATCGCCGGCATCCGGGGCAACCGGTGAAGTTGCCGCTGTTCCTGTTGGCGGTGGTGTTCGCGCAAGCGGCGTTCGGCATGTGGACGGTGACGCTCAAGCTCTGGCCGCAAGTGGTGACCGGGCATTTGCTCGGCGGTTTTGCCACGTTGAGCCTGTTGTTTCTGCTGACCTTGCGCCTGTCCGGCGTGCTCCCGGCACTGACCGTGCCACGGCGTTTGCAGCACTGGGCAACGGCCGGGCTGCTGCTGGTGATCGGGCAAATCGCCCTCGGTGGCTGGGTCAGTTCCAATTACGCCGCCGTGGCCTGCATCGACTTCCCGACCTGCCATGGCCAATGGTTGCCACCGGCTGACTTCGCCAACGGCTTTCACCTGACCCAACACATCGGCCCGAACTACCTCGGCGGGCAACTCGACAGCGATGCGCGCACGGCAATTCATCTGACCCACCGCATAGGCGCGTTGTTGGTGACGCTGGTGCTACTCGGCCTGGCCTGGCAACTGAAAGTAGTCGGCATGACGCGACTGGCGGGGTTGGTGTTGGTCGCCCTCGCGGCGCAAATTACCTTGGGCATCAGCAACGTGGTGTTCCATCTGCCGCTGCCGGTAGCCGTCGCGCACAACGCCGGCGGTGCGGCGCTGCTACTGACGATGGTGCTGGTCAATTATCACGCGCGAACCAGTCTGGTTCGGGTCAAGCAACCTTCGCGCTGGCGCTTCAGCCCGCGTAAACATTCAGCCGGGCCCATAACAATAAAAGGAGAGATGCCATGGCGATTCTGATCGGCGAACGTCATAGCCAGGCGATCTGGCGTGACTATCTGGAGCTGACCAAACCGAAAGTGGTGGTGCTGATGCTCATCACCTCACTGGTCGGGATGTTCCTCGCCACTCGCGCCGGGGTGCCATGGACCGTGCTGGTGTTCGGCAATCTGGGGATCGCCTTGTGTGCGGGCGGTGCGGCGGCGGTCAACCACGTGGTGGACCGGCGGATCGATGCGGTCATGGCGCGCACCCACAAACGACCGCTGGCTGAAGGGCGGGTGTCTCCGGCGGCGGCCCTGACGTTTGCGCTGGCGTTGGCGGTGCTTGGCCAAGCCTTGTTGCTGGCGTTCACCAATCCGCTGACGGCGTGGCTGACCCTCGCCTCCTTGCTCGGTTATGCGGTTGTCTACACCGGTTTTCTCAAACGCGCGACGCCACAGAATATTGTCATCGGCGGCCTCGCGGGCGCCGCTCCACCGCTGCTCGGCTGGACCGCCGCCACCGGCCACATCAGCGCCGAACCGTTGCTGCTGGTGCTGATCATCTTCGCCTGGACCCCGCCACACTTCTGGGCGCTGGCCATCCACCGCAAAGAGGAATACGCCAAGGCTGACATTCCGATGCTGCCGGTGACCCACGGCGAGCATTACACCAAGGTGCACATCCTGCTTTACACCTTCGCCCTGCTGGCCGTCAGCCTGATGCCGTACGTGATTCACATGAGCGGCCTGCTCTACCTGATTTGCGCGATCGGCCTGGGCGCGAGGTTCCTGCAATGGGCCGTGGTGCTGTACCGTGGCACTCGGCCGCACGCGGCGATCAACACGTTCAAGTACTCTATCTACTACCTGTTCCTGCTGTTTATCGCGCTGCTCGTAGACCACTACTTATTGTTGAACCTATGACTCGAACCCAGAAAACCGTCTTCATCCTTGTCGCCCTGATCGCGCTGGTCCTGGGCCTGACCATCAATAAAGTGCTGTCCGGAAAAGGCCAGGGCGACCCGACGGCATTGATCGACGCCGGCATCATCCTGCTGCCGCAAAGCCGCAACCTGCCGGATGTGACGATGACCGATCAGGACGGCAAACCGGTGGCGGTCAACGAACTCAAAGGCAAATGGTCGCTGCTGTTCTTCGGCTACACCTTCTGCCCGGACATCTGCCCGACCACCCTCGCCCAGCTGCGGCAGATCAAGAGCGAGCTGCCGCCCGAAGCGGTGGACAAGTTGCAGATCGTGCTGGTCAGCGTCGACCCGAACCGCGACACGCCGAAACAGCTCAAGCAGTATCTGGGTTACTTCGATCCCCAGTTCATCGGCCTCACGCCCAAATCGGTGGAAGAACTGCAAAAAGTCGCCAATGCGGTGAGCATTCCGTTCATCCCGGCGGATACCAGCAAACCGAATTACACCGTCGACCACAGCGGCAACCTCGCGGTGATCGGGCCGGACGGGACCCAGCGCGGGTTTATTCGGGCACCGTTGAACAATGTGAAGCTGGTGGCGCAGTTGCCGGTGATGCTGAACCGCAAGTAACAGCACCACTAAACCCAGTGGGAGCACAGTTTTTTCAGGCATAAAAAATGGGCATCCGATTTAATCGGTATGCCCATTTTTTTATTGCGGTCCTCCCTATTCGGGAAGGAGATCACCGCGATTACGGATTAACGCTGTCTTTCAAGGATTTGCCTGGCTTGAAGGCGACGGTGTTGCTGGCCTTGATTTTGACTGGCTCACCGGTTTGCGGGTTTTTGCCGGTGCGGGCGCCGCGGTGGCGTTGCAGGAAGGTGCCGAAACCTACCAGCGTCACGCTGTCTTTGCGGTGCAGGGCGCCGGTGATCTCTTCGAGAACGGCGTTGAGGACGCGGTTGGCCTGCTCTTTGGTGAGGTCTGCTTTTTCAGCAATGGCTGCGGCGAGTTCTGGTTTACGCATATTAGTGAAGCCCCTTTGACGGTTTGTTTTTGTTATGTCCGTGCTGCTCTCTGCGGAGCAGCGCCCAAAGCGCCGCAGATGCTCTACTCTGCGGCAGACGGGAGTGAGGATGGCACGCAGCGCCCAGCCGCGCCAGTGTCGACGCGGCCAATGTATGGGCAAAATGGGGGTGATTCCGACAGAACGACCGCTATTTACGCCAGCAGCGCCGGAAGCTCTTTGTTCAGGGCCAGTTTCTCCATGACGGCCGTGCCTGTCAGGGCATAACCCAGCAGTTTGCCTGAGGCATCGCGGCATAAAACCTTGATGTCGGCGCCCTGCCCTTCAACCGTCCAGACACCCTCCAAACCCCGTGGCGGCGGGGATACTACCAATGGACACACCGGGGTTTTCACGGTAATGGGCATCGGGCCGTAGCTGACCGCCGTCGGATTGCCGGCGAGGGTCTGGGCCAGCGCTCTCGCACAACTCATGAGGGGCATCACGTACAACAGATTCAGCCCATCGACCTCGGCACAGTCGCCCAGCGCATAGATATTGGCGTGAGACGTTTTCAGGTGACGGTCGACCATCACACCACGATTGACCTGCAAACCGGCCGCAGCGGCCATGTCGATGCGCGGACGCAAGCCAATGGCCGAGACCACCACGTCGCACGGGATGACCTGACCATCGGACAGATGCGCTTCCAGACCCTCGCCGACGCGTTGCAGGCGAGTGAGCACCGGCCCGAGATGGAAGCGCGCACCAAGGCTTTCCAGCCCGGCCTGGACCGCCGCGGCAGCCGCCGGGTGCAACAGCGTCGGCATGACCTGTTCGCACGGGGCAACCAGTTGCACCTCATAGCCGCCGAGGCTCAAGTCGTTGGCGAACTCGCAGCCGATCAGGCCGGCGCCGAGCAGTAACACCCGACGCTTGCCAGCCGCCGCCGCGCGAAAACGTGCGTAGTCTTCCAGGTCATTGATCGGGAACACGCAATCCGCCGCATCGCCTTCGATGGGCACACGCACGGTTTCGGCGCCCCAGGCCAGGATCAGGTCACGGTAGGTCACCGCTTCCTCGCCGATCCACAGGCGTTTGTGGCCAGGGTCGATGCCGCTGATGCGCGTGTGAGTACGCACTTCGGCCTTCAACTGCTCGGCCATGGCGCCGGGTTCGGCCATGCTCAGGCCGTCGGCGTCCTTGTTTTTGCCGAACCCGGTGGAGAGCATCGGCTTGGAGTAGGAGCGCCCGTCATCGGCGGTAATCAGCAGCAGCGGGGTTTCGCTATCGAGTTTGCGAAACTCCCGGGCCAGGTTGTAGCCAGCCAGGCCGGTGCCGACGATCACGACAGGTGCGTTCATTCCTTACTCCTCTTAATGTCTTAGTTGATTTCGATCATTTCGAAATCCATCTTGCCGACGCCGCAATCCGGGCACAGCCAGTCTTCCGGCACGTCTTGCCACAGGGTGCCCGGCGCAATGCCGTCATCCGGCCAGCCGTCGGCTTCGTTATAGATCAGGCCGCAGACCACACATTGCCACTTTTTCATTCAGGTACTTCCTCAGTTCAGGCTTTTGCCGGCCGGACGATCGATGATTGCAGCGCTGCCGTTCGGCTCAGCGCGTTTTGTACTGATGGGGCCGCGCAGATGCAAGCCTGTTCGACGCAACGGGCGGCCGGATCACTCAAATTTATCAGCTGACATGTTAAGCTCGCCGCCTCCTTTGCTGCCAATAATGACGTACTGTGCCGCACTCAAAATCCCCGTTCTGGGTTCCCAGAAGCCAACTCGCTCCGCTCCCCGACGCCTCTACTCTCGACTGGCTGTTCGATGAAGGATCGCTGACCCGGCGCCTGACCCGTCTGTCGAATGACGGCTTCAGCGTCACGCCGCTGTACGAAGGCTGGCAGACCTTGCGCGCCGATGAGTGCGCCGCGCTGGACCTGGCCGAAGGCAGCGAAGGCTGGGTGCGCGAAGTGTATCTGCGCGGGCATGGCCAGGCATGGGTGTTTGCCCGCAGCGTCGCATCGCGCAGTGCGTTGCAGGGTGACGGCTTGCACATGGACGAATTGGGCAGCCGCTCATTGGGCGAGTTGCTGTTTTGCGACCACGCGTTCCAGCGCCGCGCCATCGAGGTTTGCCACTATCCTCAAGACTGGCTGCCGACGGAAGTACAGGCGCCTGAGTTGTGGGGCCGTCGCTCGCGCTTCGATCGCGGCACCTTGAGCGTGCTGGTGGCCGAGATTTTCCTGCCGACCCTGTGGAGCGCCGCCCGCGCCCACCCGGAGAACTGCTGATGTACCAGAGCCTGCTCAAGTCCCTCAACCGCTTGAACCCTCGGGCCTGGGATTTCATTCAGCTGACGCGCATGGACAAGCCGATCGGCATTTACCTGCTGCTGTGGCCGACGCTGTGGGCGCTGTGGATTGCCGGAAAAGGCTCGCCGTCACTGGCCAACATCGTGATTTTCGTCCTCGGCGTGATTCTGACCCGCGCCGGCGGCTGCGTGATCAATGATTGGGCCGACCGCAAGGTCGACGGCCACGTCAAACGCACCGCGCAACGTCCGTTGGCCAGCGGCAAGATCAGCTCGAAAGAGGCACTGGTGTTTTTTGCTTTGCTGATGGGCGTGAGTTTTCTACTGGTGCTGTGCACCAATGCGCCGACGATCTGGTTGTCGTTCGGAGGGTTGGCGCTGGCCTTCACGTACCCGTTCATGAAGCGCTACACCTACTACCCGCAAGTGGTGCTGGGCGCAGCGTTTTCCTGGGGCATGCCGATGGCGTTCACCGCCGAGACCGGGGAACTGCCGGCGGCGGCGTGGCTGCTCTGGATCGCCAACCTGCTGTGGACGGTGGGTTACGACACGTATTACGCGATGACCGACCGTGATGACGATTTGAAAATCGGCGTGAAATCCACGGCAATCCTGTTTGGCGACGCGGATCGGGTGATCATCCTGACCCTGCAAGGCCTGGCGCTGGGTTGCCTGCTGCTGGCGGGGTCGAAATTCGAGCTCGGCGGCTGGTTCCACCTCGGTTTGGCGGTGGCGGCAGGCTGCTTTGCCTGGGAGTTCTGGTACACCCGCGGCAAGGACCGGATGCGCTGCTTCCAGGCGTTTTTGCACAATCACTGGGCCGGACTGGCGATTTTCGTCGGGATCGTGCTGGATTACGCGTTGCGCTAGCACGCCTTTGCAGGAGCAAAGCTTGCTCGCGATGGCGCCTTCAAAATCGCTATCGCGGGCAAGCCTTGCTCCTACAAAAGCCCCTGTCGTTTATTTTTGCGATTCGTGGACGACGTGCCAGACGTCTTTCATCTTGTCGCCTGTCATGTCTCCAGGCGCTTTGTCCTTCACGAAGGTATACAGCGGCTTGCCGTCATAGGCCCACTGCATTGTGCCGTCATCGCGCTTGATCGGCGTAAATTTGCCTTCGGCCTTGGCGCCCGCCGGAGCCATCATCGGTGGCCAGTTCTTCGCGCAGTCGTCATTGCACATCGACTTGCCGCCCGAGTCCTTGTCGAACGTGTACACGGTCATTCCTTTATGGTCGACCATCATGCCGTCTTTCATCATCACCGGTTCAGCGGCAAAGGCCAGTGTCGGCAGCGTTAGCGCAGCAGTGACCAGCAAAGCCTTCCAGGATTGAGCAATGTGATTCATGGAAACCTTCCGTTTGTGGTTGTCAGGGTTCGGACTTAGAGCTTAGTCCAGGATCGTGACAATCGCAGGTCGACTAAAATACTGTCACACGACTGCAATAATTCCGTTATCTAATGCGCGCAAGACAGTTAAATGACAAGAGGATTAAGGCATGGTTGGCAGGAGCATTCTGATCGTCGACGACGAAGCGCCCATTCGCGAAATGATCGCCGTTGCGTTGGAAATGGCCGGCTATGACTGCCTGGAGGCGGAGAACTCCCAGCAGGCGCATGCCATCATCGTCGACCGCAAGCCGGACCTGATCCTGCTCGACTGGATGCTGCCCGGCACGTCCGGCATCGAGCTGGCCCGCCGCCTCAAGCGCGATGAGCTGACCGGGGACATCCCGATCATCATGCTCACCGCCAAGGGTGAAGAGGACAACAAGATCCAGGGCCTGGAAGTCGGCGCGGATGATTACATCACCAAACCGTTTTCCCCGCGCGAGCTAGTGGCGCGCCTCAAAGCCGTGCTGCGCCGCGCCGGCCCTACCGATGGCGAAGCGCCGATTGAAGTCGGCGGCCTGCTGCTCGACCCGATCGGTCACCGCGTGACCATCGATGGCAAGCCAGCGGAAATGGGCCCGACCGAATACCGTCTGCTGCAATTCTTCATGACCCACCAGGAACGCGCCTACACCCGTGGCCAGTTGCTGGATCAGGTCTGGGGCGGCAACGTCTACGTTGAGGAACGTACGGTCGACGTACACATCCGTCGCCTGCGCAAAGCCCTCGGCGATGCCTACGAAAATCTGGTACAAACCGTGCGCGGCACCGGTTACCGCTTTTCTACCAAAGCCTGACCCGGACCTTTACCGCCCGACAAGCTGACAAGGACGCGCGTCAAGTGAACCAAAACTGGCATGGCACCCTGATTCGCCACATGCTGCTGCTGGTCACCGCCTGCCTGGTGATCGGCCTGATCACCGGCTACTACGGCTGGAGTCTCGCCGCAGGCCTGGGTCTTTACCTGGCCTGGACCCTCAAGCAACTGCTGCGCCTGCACGAATGGCTGCGCCTGCACAAACCCGATGAAGCACCGCCCGACGGCTATGGCCTTTGGGGCGAGGTGTTCGACAGCATCTATCACCTGCAACGTCGTGACCAACGGGTACGCGGGCGCTTGCAGGCGGTGATCGACCGGGTTCAGGAATCTACTGCCGCGCTGAAAGACGCGGTGATCATGCTCGACAGCGACGGCAACCTGGAATGGTGGAACCGCGCCGCCGAAACCCTGCTGGGTCTAAAGACTCCACAGGACAGCGGCCAACCGGTGACCAACCTGGTGCGCCATCCGCGCTTCAAAGAGTACTTCGAGCAGGACAGCTACGCCGAGCCGCTGGAAATCCCTTCGCCGACCAACGACCGCGTACGTATTCAGCTGTACATCACTCGATACGGCAACAATGAACACCTGATGCTGGTGCGCGACGTGACACGCATCCATCAACTGGAACAGATGCGCAAAGACTTCATCGCCAACGTGTCGCACGAGCTACGCACGCCGCTGACGGTGATCTGCGGCTATCTGGAAACCCTGCTCGACAATGTCGAGGAAGTGAACCCACGCTGGACCCGCGCCCTGCAACAAATGCAGCAGCAAGGCGGGCGTATGCAGACGTTGCTCAACGACTTGTTGCTGCTGGCCAAGCTGGAAGCCACCGATTACCCGTCGGATAACCAGCCCGTGGCCATCGACGGTCTGCTGCAATCGATCAAGAGCGATGCGCAGCAACTCTCCGGCCAGAAAAACCAGCGCATCACTCTGGAAGCCGATCCGACCATTCTGCTCAAGGGCAGCGAAGCGGAATTGCGCAGTGCGTTTTCCAATCTGGTGTTCAACGCGGTGAAGTACACCCCGGCCGAAGGCAATATCCGCATTCGCTGGTGGGGCGATGAACAGGGCGCGCACCTGAGCGTGCAGGATTCCGGGATCGGTATCGACAGCAAACATCTGCCGCGCCTGACCGAACGTTTCTATCGCGTCGACTCCAGTCGCAACTCCAACACCGGCGGCACCGGGTTGGGCCTGGCGATCGTCAAACACGTGCTGCTGCGCCACCGCGCGCGGATGGAAATCAGCAGCGTGCCGGGCCACGGCAGCACGTTCACCTGCCATTTCGCCCCCGCGCAGGTCAGCAAATCCAGGGTCATCAGCACCGCCGATTGATACCGGCCGGCACGCGCCACTAGGCAATCGCCAAGTCAGCCGCTACATTGGCTGACTTGTGCCTGCACTTCAGGCGCACATTTTTCTTTCCTTTCGAATACACGGAAACCGCAAAACTCCATCATGGACCCTTCCCCTGGTTTGACCCTCGCTACAATTTTCGCCGACTTCGGCATGATTCTTTTTGCTCTGATCCTGGTTTTGCTCAACGGCTTTTTCGTTGCGGCGGAATTTGCCATGGTCAAATTGCGCTCGACCCGGGTCGAAGCCATCGCTGAGCAACACGGCTGGCGCGGCCACATCCTGCGCACCGTACACAGTCAGCTCGATGCCTACCTGTCGGCGTGCCAATTGGGTATTACCCTGGCCTCGCTGGGCCTTGGCTGGGTCGGCGAGCCGGCGTTCGCACACATCCTCGAACCTTTGCTGAGCGCCGTGGGCGTCGAATCGGCCGAGATCGTCAAAGGTGTGTCGTTCTTCACCGCGTTCTTCATCATTTCGTACCTGCACATCGTGGTCGGCGAGCTGGCCCCGAAATCCTGGGCAATCCGCAAACCCGAGCTGCTGTCGCTGTGGACTGCCGTGCCGCTGTACCTGTTCTACTGGGCCATGTACCCGGCGATTTACCTGCTCAACGCCAGCGCCAACACCATCCTGCGCATTGCAGGGCAAGGGGAACCCGGCCCGCACCACGAGCACCATTACAGCCGTGAAGAACTGAAACTGATCCTGCACTCCAGCCGTGGCCAGGACCCGAGCGACCAAGGCATGCGCGTGCTGGCCTCGGCGGTCGAGATGGGCGAACTGGAAGTGGTCGACTGGGCCAACTCCCGCGAAGACCTGGTGACTTTGGAATTCAACGCTCCGCTCAAGCAGATCCTGGCGATGTTCCGTCGCCACAAGTTCAGCCGTTATCCGGTGTACGACAGCGAGCGCCAGGAGTTCGTCGGCCTGCTGCACATCAAGGACCTGTTGCTGGAACTGGCGGCCCTGGACCACATTCCCGAGTCGTTCAACCTGGCTGAACTGACCCGTCCGCTGGAGCGCGTCTCCCGGCACATGCCGCTGTCGCAATTGCTGGAACAGTTCCGCAAGGGCGGCTCGCACTTCGCCGTGGTCGAAGAGGCCGACGGCAACATCATCGGCTACCTGACCATGGAAGACGTGCTGGAAGTGCTGGTGGGCGACATTCAGGACGAACACCGCAAGGCCGAACGCGGGATCCTCGCGTATCAGCCGGGCAAGTTGCTGGTGCGCGGTGATACGCCACTGTTCAAGGTCGAACGCCTGCTGGGTATCGATCTGGACCACGTTGAAGCCGAAACCCTCGCCGGGCTGGTCTACGAAAGCCTGAAGCGGGTTCCGGAAGAGGAAGAAGTGCTGGAAGTCGAAGGGCTGCGGATCATCATCAAGAAGATGAAAGGGCCGAAGATCATTCTGGCCAAGGTGTTGATGCTGGATTGATGCGATTCGTCAAACCGCATTGATCCCAAAAGATCGCAGCCTTCGGCAGCTCCTACAGGTGTACACATGAACCTGTAGGAGCTGCCGAAGGCTGCGATCTTTTGCTTCAAGCCTCTATTGCTTGCCCAACGCAAAGTTGGGCAGCGCCCCTACCGGTTGATTGAACCGATAAGGAATCGACACCAACCCCATCCCGGTATTGCGCTGCACCACGAAGTGCAGGTGCGGCCCGGTGCTGTTGCCGGTGTTGCCCGACAGCGCCAAGGCGCTGCCCACCGCCACCTTTTGCCCCTCTCGAACACTGACCGAGCCTTTTTTCAGGTGCAGGTACACGCCCATCGTCCCGTCATTGTGCAGCACCCGCACGAAATTGCCGGACGCATCGGTGCCGCGCCCAGCCTGGCTGTTTTCGGTTTTCACCACCACCCCGCCCCGTGCGGCAATGATCGGCGTGCCTTCAGGCATGGCAATGTCTATGGCGTAACGGCTCTTGGGCCCGAAATGGCTGTAGGGACCATTGGCGCCCTGACTGATCCGGAATGGGCCGCCACGCCAGGGCAACGGATACCGGTAGCCCACGGCGGTGCCTGAGGGGTCGCCCAGCGAATATTTGAGCTTGGGGATATACGCCAGCGGCTTTGTGGCTTGTTTCGCCGTGAGCTGCGCCAGGCGAACGCTGGTGCGCAGCGGTATCACCCGCCGGATCGGCCGGCCCGGTGCGCCGCTGACGTTCTTCACCCCGGCAAAACTTAATTCGATCTCTACCGGCGCATACAGGTCGTTGCGCACGTACACGCTATCCATGCCGTCCTTCTTCATGATCACGTAGTACACCTGACGCCCAAGGTTTTCGACCATCCGATCACGAAAAACGAACACCTTGGCGCCTTTTGTGGGGCGATCGCTGTAAGAGACCACGCCATTGGCATCGGTGGACTTGTAGATAGTCATGGCCATGGCCGAGGCGCAGGCCATGCACAGACCACAGAAAAACAGCAGGCGCGCGAACATGGGGAAGGATTCTGTCGAGTAAGGCCTGGGATTTAGCCTAGCAGTCGGAATGGACCGGCGTGGTCGACAGTTGTTTCAAAATGGGCGGGGCGGGGGATGAGCGGTGATCGTTCTGGCCCCTCGTCGGAGCGCCGCCCGGAGCAGGCTCGCGCCTACAGAACTGATGTCACCTTTGGAAGTGAGCTGCCGGGATTGAACGAGTCAGGCCAACTGAAGTGTCTGGGTCGAGAGGAAGCAAATATCAACTTCCAGCTTTGCGGCGGCTGACAAATTGACCAACGCATCCAGAGAGAATTTGTCGATCTTGCCATTAAGCATATCGTTGAGCCTGGGCTGAGTGATCTCCAGACGCTTCGCCGCGTCTTTCTGCGGAAGCTCCCAGGCTCGAATGGTCGCGCAAAGTGTGCGCATCAGTTTGGCCCGCAGACGCATATTAGCTGCTTCCTGCGATGTCTCTTCCAGTGCATCCCAGACACTCGAGAAACGCTGGGATTGGTTTTGATGATCCTTCATGGCATTAACCTATTTCCTGATATCTGGCGCGTGCCAGTTCGATGTCCCGAGCTTCGGTTTTCCGAGTGGTCTTGTGCATGGCGTGCAACACATAGATTGCCTCGGGCCGGTTGACCACATAGAACACGCGGAACGCCCCCGACTCCTCAGTGATTCTGATTTCGTTGACCCCACGCCCTACTGTTTTCATGGGCCGCCAGTCAAAAGGCTCATCGCCCTGTTGCAAAAGATCCAACTGGAATCCCGCAGCCCTGCGCGCATCAACCGGAAACGCTCTCAGATCCTTGAGCGCACTCCCGACAAACACCACGTCCTTGTGTCTCGCCATCAACTTCTCCCATTACCGAGAGGAAAAGCGTAATAGGCAAAAGCGATTTGTGACGCTGAGGTGTGTTGCAAGGCATGGCAGAAAACGCAAAACCTTACCCACCAATCTATATCAGAACCAATATAAATCAAGCCATGTGTACGCTAGATCGGATACACGGACTCGTTCCCACAGGGAAATGAATTCCAATGTGGGAGCGAGCCTGCTCGCGATAGCGGACGCTCAGGCGAAGCGTATCAAGCCCCAGGAATAAAGTGCTTCTGCGCAGTACCACGGGCAATCAGGCGGGAGAGGTAGTCGAGTTTCTGCGCGTCCTGATCGACGAAGCGGAAGGTCAGTTGCAGCCATTCGCTGTCGGGCTTCTGCTCGTGGGCGACGATCGCGTGGAGGTAGCCGTTGAGGCGCGCGGTTTCGGCGTTGTCGCCCTGCTCCAGGTCGAGCACGGCGCTGTCGAGGACTTGCGGCAGGGTGTCGGCGCGTTTGACCACCAACAGTGCTTCCTTGAGGCTCAGGGCCTTGATCACGCATTGCTGGATGCCGTTCGGCAGGCGCAGTTGACCCTGGCCACGTCCTCCCCCGGCCGCAGCAGCGGCCACCGGTGCCTTGACCGGTGGGCTGTTGAGCAGTCCGCGGGACGGTGCTGCAGCAGGTGCCGCCGCAACCACGGCAGGTTTGCCGCCGGTCAAGGCGCTCAGGGAGTCGTTGCCGAATGCCGAACTGGTTTTGGTCGCCGCGACGTTGATCAAGGCGTCGAGCTTGCCAACCTTGTGCAGCGCTTGCTTGACCTTGGTCAGCAACTGCTCGTTGGTGAACGGCTTGCTGACGTAACCGGAGACACCGGCCTGGATCGCCTGCACGACGTTCTCTTTGTCGCCACGGCTGGTCACCATCACGAACGGCATGCCTTTGAGGTTTTCTTGCTCGCGGCACCAGGTCAGCAGTTCCAGCCCGGACATCTCCGGCATTTCCCAGTCGCACAGAACCAGGTCGAACGCTTCCTTGACCAACATGGCCTGAGCCTTTCTGCCGTTGACGGCGTCTTCGATCCGCATGCCCGGGAAATAGTTACGCAGGCATTTCTTCACCAGGTCACGAATGAACGAGGCATCGTCCACGACCAACACACTGACCTTACTCATCCATAACCCCTTTAAAAAATCCCGGCAAGCATACCGCTTTGCTGATGGCACATTGCCAAAAACCTTCAGTCACGCCGGACTTTTCGTTCGCGGGGTGCTGCTTTACGAATTAGTGGACCGCAAATAAAAACGCCCGGCCAAAAGGCCGGGCGCTTTACTTGGGCAATCTTACTTATCGTCAGCTTTGCCCGGAACATTAGCGGTTTCGCCGCTTGTTCCTTCAACTTCTTCTTTCATGCGCTTGAGGCCCAGGTGACGTACGTCGGTGCCGCGCACCAGGTAAATCACCAGTTCCGAGATATTGCGCGCGTGGTCGCCGATACGCTCCAGCGAACGCAGTACCCAGATAATGCTCAAGACCCGCGAGATAGAGCGTGGGTCTTCCATCATGTAGGTCGCCAGCTCACGCAGGGCGGTCTTGTATTCGCGGTCGATGATCTTGTCGTACTGCGCCACCGACAACGCGAGGTCGGCGTCGAAACGAGCAAACGCGTCCAGCGCATCGCGAACCATGTTGCGCACCTGATCACCGATGTGGCGAACCTCGACGTAACCGCGCGGCGCTTCGCCTTCTTCGCACAACTGGATGGCGCGACGGGCGATTTTGGTCGCTTCGTCACCGATGCGCTCCAGGTCGATCACCGACTTGGAAATGCTGATGATCAGGCGCAAGTCGGACGCCGCCGGCTGACGACGGGCCAGAATGCGCAGGCATTCTTCGTCGATGTTGCGTTCCATCTGGTTGATCTGGTCGTCGATCTCGCGCACCTGCTGGGCCAGGCCGGAGTCGGCCTCGATCAGCGCGGTCACCGCGTCGTTGACCTGCTTCTCGACCAGCCCGCCCATGGCCAGGAGGTGGCTGCGCACTTCCTCAAGCTCGGCGTTGAACTGCGCGGAAATGTGGTGGGTAAGGCCTTCTTTACTAATCATCTATTTCGCTCCGCGAAAGTTGCAAGCTTCAAGCTGCAAGCTTCAAGCAGTTATGTATAAGTCCTGAAATCGCACCGCTTCTATCTTGCCGCTTGAAGCTTGCGGCTTGTAGCTGCCTCAACTAGCCATAGCGACCGGTGATGTAGTCTTCGGTCTGCTTCTTCGCCGGATTGGTGAACAGGGTGTCGGTGTCGCCGAACTCCACCAGTTTGCCCATGTACATGAACGCCGTGTAGTCGGAAACCCGCGCGGCCTGTTGCATGTTGTGGGTCACGATGACGATGGTGAATTTCGATTTCAGTTCGTAGATCAGCTCTTCGACTTTCAGCGTGGAGATCGGGTCGAGTGCCGAGCACGGTTCGTCGAGCAGCAGTACTTCCGGCTCTACGGCGATGGTGCGCGCGATCACCAGACGTTGCTGCTGACCACCGGACAGGCCCAGTGCCGACTCGTGCAGACGGTCTTTGACTTCGTCCCACAATGCCGCGCCTTTCAGTGCCCATTCAACGGCTTCGTCGAGTACGCGCTTCTTGTTGATGCCCTGGATGCGCAGGCCGTAGACCACGTTCTCGTAGATGGTTTTCGGGAACGGGTTCGGCTTCTGGAACACCATGCCGACGCGACGACGCAGTTCGGCGACGTCTTCGCCCTTGCGGTAGATGTTGTTGCCGTACAGGTTGATCTCACCTTCGACACGGCAGCCATCAACGAGGTCGTTCATGCGGTTGAAGGTCCGCAGCAGCGTGGACTTGCCGCAGCCGGACGGGCCGATGAAGGCGGTCACGCGCTGTTTCGGGATGTTCATGCTGACGTCGTACAGCGCTTGTTTGTCGCCGTAGAACAGGCTCAGGCCCGGCACTTCGATGGCCACGGTTTCCTGCTCAAGGCTCAGGCTCTGCTTGTCGCGGCCCAGGGCAGACATGTTGATGCCGTGGGTAGGTGTTTCGTGCTGCATGGGAGGCTCCCTGTGCTAACAAATTCGGTTCGTTTGGCCGCTCGCCTCACAAAATGGGCCAGCGGTGATGCCACGTCCTGTAGGAGCACAGCTTGCTGGCGATAGCGATTTTGAAGACGCCATCGCGGGCAAGCCTTGCTCCTACAGGGAGCGGCGCTAATTAACTATCCAGCGCCTTGTACTTCTCGCGCAGGTGGTTACGGATGTACACCGCCGACAGGTTCAACGTCGCGATCACCAGCACCAGCAGCAGCGCCGTGGCGTACACCAGCGGTCGCGCGGCTTCAACGTTCGGGCTCTGAAAGCCGACGTCATAAATGTGGAAGCCCAGGTGCATGATCTTCTGGTCCAGGTGCAGGTACGGATAGTTGCCATCCACCGGCAGCGACGGCGCCAGTTTCACCACACCCACCAGCATCAGCGGCGCCACTTCACCAGCGGCACGGGCCACGGCGAGGATCATGCCGGTCATCATCGCCGGGCTGGCCATCGGGATCACAATCTTCCACAAGGTTTCAGCCTTGGTCGCGCCGAGGGCCAACGAGCCTTCACGCACGGTACGCGGGATACGCGCCAGACCTTCTTCCGTGGCCACGATCACCACCGGCACCGCCAGCAGCGCCAGTGTCAGCGATGCCCAGAGCAGACCCGGGGTGCCGAAGGTCGGTGCCGGCAACGCTTCCGGGAAGAACAAGCGGTCGACCGAACCACCGAGTACGTAAACGAAGAAGCCCAGACCGAACACGCCGTAAACGATCGCCGGAACGCCAGCGAGGTTGTTCACCGCGATACGGATGATCCGCGTCAGGGTGTTCTGCTTGGCGTACTCACGCAGGTACACCGCGGCCAGTACGCCGAACGGGGTCACGATCATCGCCATGATCAACGTCATCATCACGGTGCCGAAGATCGCCGGGAAAATCCCGCCTTCGGTGTTCGCTTCACGCGGGTCGTCCGAGAGGAACTCCCAGATCTTGCTGAAGTAGAAACCAACCTTGGTGAAGGTGCTCATCGCGTTCGGCTGGTAGGCGTGGACCACTTTGCCCAGACCGATTTCGATCTCTTTGCCGTTAGCGTCGCGAGCAGTCAACGCATCGCGGTTGAACTGCGCGTGCAGGTCACTCAGACGCGCTTCGATGTCCTGATAACGGGCGTTCAGTTCAGCGCGCTCGGATTCCATGTCCGCTTGCGCGGCGGCGTCGAGCTTGCCATCCAGTTCCAGCTTGCGGCTGTGCAGACGGATGCGCTCCAGCCCTGCGTTGATCGCACCGATGTCGGTTTTTTCCAGCGACTTCAGTTGTGCCGCCAGACCGTTTACACGGTTGATCCGTGCTTGCAGCTCAGGCCATGCAGCCTCGCCTTCAGCGATGACCTTGCCGTCCTGTTTGACGTTGACCAGGTAACCGTAGAAGTTGCCCCACTCACGACGCTCCAGCGCCATCAACTCGACCGGGGTCTTCTGGTTGGTCAGCCACTCGCCGACGATCCAGGTGAAGTCGTTGCCGTTCAGGTCACGGTTGCCGACCTTGATCAACTCGCGGGTCATGAACTCCGGACCTTCATCAGGCACCGGCAGGCCGGCGCTCTTCAGACGCGCACGCGGTACTTCTTCCTTCTGTACGATTTCGCCGACCACCAGATGATTAGCCTGGCCCGGCACGTCGTAGCTGGCGTGCACCAGGTCCGCCGGCCAGAAGTGACCCAGGCCACGCACGGCAATCACTGCCAGCAGGCCAATGGTCATGATGACCGCGATGGACACCGCGCCACCGCTGATCCAGACGCCGGGGGCGCCGCTCTTGAACCATCCTTTCAGGGAGTTCTGTTTCACAGACTTCTACCTTTCTTAAAGCGACGAGTATTTCTTGCGCAGACGCTGACGAATCAGTTCCGCGAGGGTGTTCATGACGAAGGTGAACAACAGCAACACCAGCGCCGAGAGGAACAGCACGCGGTAGTGGCTGCCGCCGACTTCCGACTCCGGCATTTCCACCGCGACGTTGGCGGCCAGGGTGCGCAGACCTTCGAACAGGTTCATTTCCATGACCGGGGTGTTACCGGTGGCCATCAACACAATCATGGTTTCACCGACCGCACGGCCCATGCCGATCATCAGCGCCGAGAAGATGCCCGGGCTGGCGGTGAGGATCACCACGCGAGTCATGGTCTGCCACGGCGTGGCGCCGAGGGCCAGGGAACCGAGGGTCAGGCCGCGAGGCACGCTGAACACGGCGTCTTCGGCGATCGAGTAGATGTTCGGGATCACCGCGAAGCCCATGGCCAGACCGACCACCAGAGCGTTGCGCTGGTCGTAAGTGATGTTCAGATCGTGGGAGATCCACATGCGCATGTCACCGCCGAAGAACCAGTTCTCCATGAACGGGCTCATGTACAGCGAGAGCCAGCCCACGAACAGGATCACTGGAATCAGCAGCGCACTTTCCCAACCGTCCGGCACTCTCAGGCGGATCGATTCAGGCAGGCGACTGAAGGCGAAACCCGCTACCAGAATGCCGACCGGCAGCAACATCAACAGGCTGAAGATGCCCGGCAAATGCCCTTCCACATACGGTGCAAGGAACAGACCGGCGAAGAAACCGAGGATCACCGTCGGCATCGCTTCCATCAGCTCGATCACTGGCTTGACCTTGCGGCGCATGCCCGGAGCCATGAAGTACGCGGTGTAGATCGCAGCGGCAACAGCCAGAGGCGCGGCCAGCAGCATGGCGTAGAACGCGGCTTTCAAGGTACCGAAGGTCAGCGGCGACAGGCTCAGCTTGGGTTCGAAATCGGTATTGGCAGCGGTAGATTGCCAGACGTATTTAGGCTCGTCGTAGTTCTCGTACCAGACCTTGCTCCACAACGCGCTCCACGAAACTTCCGGGTGCGGGTTGTCGAGCAGCAACGGTTGCAGCTTGCCGCCGGCTTCCACGATGACGCGGTTGGCCCGTGGCGACAGACCGAAAATGCCCTGGCCTTCGACCACCGGATCGACCAGCAAAGTGCGGTGCGCGGTGCTGTGGAACACGCCGAGCTTGCCGGAAGCGTCCAGTGCGATGAAGCCTTTGCGGCGCTCTTCGGCGGTGATTTCAACGATAGGCGTGGTGCCCATCTGGAAAGTACGGATCTGCTTCAGGCGTTGCTCGCCATCCGGGTCGCGCGCCATGAACCACTGGGCCAGGCCACCTTTGGAGTCACCCAGAATCAGCGAGATACCGCCAACCAGTTGGGTGCTGGCGGTGATTTCAGCCTCGCCGTTTTCCAGCAGTTTGTAGCGACCGTTGAGGCTCTTGTCGCGCAAGCTGAACACGTCGGCCTGGGCACGACCGTTGATCACATACAGCCACTGCTGACGCGGGTCGACGAAGATGTTCTTCACCGGCTCGGTCATTTGCGGCAGATCGATGCGCTTCTGCTCGTTGGTGACTTCGCCGGTCATCATGTTCTCTTCGCTGGTCAGCGACAGGACATTGAGTTGCGAACCGGTGGAACCAACAAGCATCAGGGTCGAATCGGTGGCGTTGAGGCTGACGTGTTCCAGCGCACCGCCGGTTTCGTTCAGCGCGATTGGGGTTTCGCCGTAAGGGTATTCAATGGCTGGCGAGATGGTTTTCTTGCCGTCCGGGTAGCTGACTTTGTAGGTGTGACGGAACACCAGTGCCTGACCGTTGGACAAGCCCACGGCCACCAGCGGATGACCTGGCTGGTCTTCACCGATGGAGGTCACGGTAGTGCCGGCCGGAACAGGCAGATCGACGCGCTTGAGTTCGGCGCCACTGTCGATATCGAAGAACAATGCCTGGCCCTTGTCGGAAACCCGCATCGCCACCTGGTTCTGCTCTTCGAGCGAGATCATCAGTGGCTTGCCGGCGTCCTGCATCCAGGCTGGGGTGATCGCATCTTTCGCCGTCAGGCTGGCACCCTGGAACAGGGGCGCAACGACGTAGGCGAGGAAGAAGAAGATCAGTGTGATGGCTGCCAGCACCGCCAGGCCGCCGATGAGGACGTACCAGCGAGTGAAGCGATCCTTGAGCGCGCGGATGCGGCGCTTGCGTTGCAACTCAGGCGTATTGAAGTCAATTCGCTTGGGGGGATTAGTAGTCATGTTGGAATTGGCCAGATCATTCATTCGCACACCCTAGCGATCCTGTATGACAGAAAGATGACAGTGCGGTGACGCAACAAATCCGCCGCCCGGTAGAACCGGCAGCGGAGCGCAAAATTTGGGGGTTGCAGGAGCTGTCGAGGGAACCGTGGCTGCGATCTTTTGATCTTGCCGTTCGAAGCCAGATCAAAAGATCGCAGCCTCGTTTCACTCGACAGCTCCTACAGATCCGGGGCTAGCCCCGGATCAGGGTTTTACTTTTTTGCGACTTCAGCGCCGCCTTCTTGCAGACCCAGGTCAGCCAGTGCTTTTGCAGCAACCTTGGCTGGCAGTGGGATGTAACCGTCTTTCACTACAACTTCCTGGCCCTGTTTCGACAGAACCAGTTTCACGAACTCGGCTTCCAGCGGGGCCAGAGGCTTGTTCGGGGCTTTGTTGACGTAAACGTAGAGGAAACGCGACAGCGGGTACTTGCCGTTCAGGGCGTTTTCTTCGGTGTCTTCGATGAAGTCCTGGCTGCCTTTCTTGGCCAGGGCCACAGTCTTCACGCTAGCGGTCTTGTAGCCGATGCCCGAGTAACCGATGCCGTTCAGCGAGGAACTGATCGACTGCACGACCGAAGCCGAACCTGGTTGTTCGTTCACGTTTGGCTTGTAGTCGCCTTTGCACAGGGCTTCTTCTTTGAAGTAGCCGTAGGTGCCGGATACCGAGTTACGACCGAACAGTTGAACCGGCTTGTTCGCCAGGTCGCCGGTCACGCCCAGGTCACCCCAGGTTTTCACGTCGGTTTTAGCGCCGCACAGACGAGTGGACGAGAAGATCGCGTCGACTTGTTCCATGGTCAGGTGCTGGATCGGGTTGTCCTTGTGCACGAACACAGCCAGGGCGTCCACGGCAACCGGGATAGCGGTTGGCTTGTAGCCGTACTTCTGCTCGAAGGCAGCCAGTTCGGTGTCCTTCATCTTGCGGCTCATCGGGCCCAGGTTGGAGGTGCCTTCAGTCAGCGCAGGTGGCGCAGTGGCGGAGCCAGCGGCCTGAATCTGGATGTTTACGTTCGGGTATTCTTTTTTGTAGTTCTCAGCCCAGAGGGTCATGAGGTTGGCCAGGGTATCGGAACCAACGCTGGACAGGTTGCCCGACACACCAGTGGTCTTGGTGTAGCTCGGGATAGCAGGGTCAACAGCGGCAACCGCGTTGGCAGTCGCAACGCCAGCAGCGACAAAAGTCATTGCCGCCATCAAACGCTTCAGTTTCATGCCTTACTCCTAGCAGATAGGGTGTGTTAAGTCGGGGCCAAGTATCAGCAGGCCGTGTGAACACTCTATGGCTGAAATATGACAATTGGATGAAAGGCCAGTATTCGAGTTTTTACTGGATGATTCGTGGTGCCCCCAATCGCAAGCAGGCTCACTCCTACAGTTGAAATGCGTTCCAAATGTAGGAGTGAGCCTGCTCGCGATAGCATCAGTTCAGTCGGTGCAGAAACTGGATCAGCGACCCTTCTTCCAGAGATACGCCCCCACCAGAATCCCGACACCACACAACACCGCCACATAATAGGCAGGCCCCATCGGGCTTTCCTTGAGCAACAGGCTGACGATCATCGGCGTCAATCCACCGAAAATCGCATAGGCGACGTTGTAGGAGAACGACAGACCGCTGAAGCGCACCACCGGCGGGAATGCCTTGACCATCACGTATGGCACCGCGCCGATGGTGCCGACCAGAAGACCCGTCACGGCGTACAGCGGGAACAGCCAGTCGGGATGATCGGCCAGGCTGTGGTAGAAGGTCCACGAACTGGCCAGCAGCGCCGTGCAGCCGACCACGAAGACGCGTCCCGCACCGAAACGATCGGCCAGTGCGCCGGCGATGATGCAACCAAAACTCAGGAACACGATCGCCACGCTGTTCGCTTGCAGCGACGTGGTTGCCGAGAAGTGATAGACCGTTTGCAATACGGTCGGGGTCATCAGAATCAGCACCACGATGGCGGCGGACAGCAGCCAGGTCAGCAGCATCGAAATGGCAATCGCACCACGATGATCACGCAACACCGCGCGCAGCGGCACTTCTTCGGCCAGGGCCTTGCGCTGTTGCAGCTCGGCGAATACCGGGGTTTCGTGCAGCCAGCGGCGCAGGTACACCGAGAACAAACCGAACACGCCACCCAGCAGGAACGGGATCCGCCACGCGTAATCCGCCACTTCAACCGGGGTGTAAATGCTGTTGATCGCCGTGGCGACCAATGAACCCAGGAGGATGCCCGCCGTCAGGCCGCTGGTCAGGGTGCCGCAGGCATAGCCGATATGGCGTTGCGGCACGTGTTCGGAAACGAAGACCCAGGCGCCGGGCACTTCACCACCAATCGCCGCGCCCTGGATGACGCGCATCAGCAGCAACAGGATCGGCGCCCACATGCCGATCTGCGCGTAGGTCGGCAGCAGGCCCATGATCAGGGTCGGCACCGCCATCATGAAAATGCTCAGGGTGAACATCTTCTTGCGCCCCAGCAGGTCGCCGAAGTGAGCCATCACGATGCCGCCCAACGGCCGCGCCAGATAGCCGGCGGCGAAGATGCCGAAGGTCTGCATCAAGCGCAGCCACTCGGGCATGTCCGCCGGGAAGAACAGCTTGCCCACCACCGTGGCGAAGAACACGAAGATGATGAAATCGTAGAACTCCAGCGCACCACCAAGGGCCGACAGCGATAGCGTCTTGTAGTCGTTGCGGGTCAGCGGACGTGCGGATGGGGAAGGCTGCGCGATACTTGAGGGCGCTGTGGTCATGACAAAGGCTTCTCTTATAGTCAGGTCTGCCGCCCCGACAACGCAGGCAAGGGCTCGGGCAGGTCCGGCACGATAGCAAATTGTTCGAAAAAGCACATAGAGGCGCGTAATTGACGGTCAAAATGAGAACCGGACGGTCGTCTCGGAGTCTACCGACCGATATACTCGCAACTGTGCGACAGCTTGTTAGGGTTGCTGTGCGAAAACGCCTGTCAGGTTCATAGGCGATTTCGCAGAGTTTCCCTTTAGGCGCCTTATGGAAAACGTGACGAACGTAGTATGTTCGGTGCTGAATCGTTTTTCCCGAAGACGGCTACCACCAGCAGCACCAACGAAGAGTCACGGGTCAGAGGCACCCCCGGCATGATAGAGCTCGAACAAGAAGATCCGATCCCGCAAGGCGACCTGGCCCTGCAAATCACCGCGCTTCCGCGCGAAACCAACGGCTTTGGCGATATTTTCGGCGGCTGGCTGGTGGCGCAGATGGATTTGGCCGGCACGGCGATGGCCAGCAAGGTCGCCGGTGGGCGCGTAGCCACCGTTGCGATCGACCGCATGGCGTTCCTGGTACCGGTGGCGGTGGGCGCTCAGCTCTCCTTCTATACCCAGGCACTGGAAATCGGACGCAGCTCGATCCAGATGATGGTTGAAGTCTGGAGCGACGATCCGCTGTCCAGCGAATGGCGCAAAGTGACCGAAGCGGTATTCGTGTTCGTCGCCATCGACGGCAGCGGCCGTACCCGCTCGGTTCCGTCCAGAGCTCGTTAAAACCGGGAAGCGTTAAACCCGACGACCGATTCACGGTCCATTGCAGTCCTGTTACTGATCGAGAGCTGTCCCATGAACACGCCCAACGTTGAAGCCGTGAAACTGGATGAACTGAACTGCTGGCGCATCCGCCACGGTCAGGCCGAGTTGCTGGTGGCCCAGCAAGGCGCTCACATCCTCAGTTATCAATTAGCCGGCCAACCGCCGCTGATCTGGCTCAACGATGAGGCAGTGTTCAAGACCGGCAAGAGCATTCGCGCCGGCGTGCCGGTGTGCTGGCCGTGGTTCGGCAACTTCGACCGCAACCCGCCGAGCGTAAAGGCGATGCGCGTCAGCCAGGAGCCCGCACCTGCCCACGGCCTGGTACGGGCAATGGACTGGGAACTGGGCGGCATCGAAGCCGAGGGCGAAAGCCTGAAGGTCGAATTCCTCCTGCCCTACCCCGAAGGTGGTTTGCCAGGCTGGCCGCATCAGGTGGACTTGAAGCTGAGCATTCGTCTCGATGAGCAACTGCACATCAGCCTGACCAGTCACAACGTGGGCACCGAAACAGTGACCATCAGCCAGGCCTTGCACAGCTATTTCGCCGTCAGCGACGTGCGCAACGTGCATGTCGAAGGCGTGGACGGCTTGAGCTACATCGAGACGCTGGAAGACTGGAAGACCAGGAAACAATCCGGTGATCTGCGCTTTACCGGCGAAACCGACCGCATCTATCTTGATGCCCCGCCGCTGCTGAGCATCGTCGATCCGGCTTGGGAACGACGCATCGAATTGACCAGTACCGGTTCGCGCACGGCAGTGATCTGGAACCCATGGATCGACCGCGCCGCCGCATTCAGCGACATGGCCGACGATGGCTGGCAGCGCATGCTGTGCATCGAAACGGCGAATGTGATGGGTGATGTGGTGAGCCTGGCGCCGGGCGCCAGTCATACACTGGGCGTGAGCGTCGGTAGCAAACCACTTTAAGATCAAAAGATCGCAGCCTTCGGCAGCTCTTACACCAATCCCTGTAGGAGCTGCCGAAGGCTGCGATCTTTTTTGCTGTTTGCCGAACCGATTACAAATCCGACTCTTTCACCACTCTGACTTTCGCCGCATCCAGCGCATACGCCGCATCCGCCAGGTCATTGCTGACCTTCTCGACCTTCAACGTGCCGGTGACCCACAGCGGCGTGTAGATATCATTGAGTTTCAAGCCCTTCGGATAGCGCACCAGCACCAGTTGATTGGGCGGCGGTGGCGGCACGTGGATGCACGCGCCCGGATATGGCACGAGGAAAAACAACGTGCTGTTGCCCTTGGCGTCGGACTCCAGCGGCACCGGATAGCCACCGATACGGATGTTCTTGTCGTTCATCGACGCCACGGTCTTGGTCGAATACATCACCGCCGGCAAGCCCTTGCTCTGCTTCATGCCACCTTTTTCGGTAAAGGTGCCAGTGGCTTCGGGGGAGTCGTGGTCGATTTCGGGCATGGCCTCGAGGGCTTTCTGGTCGGACTTGGGCATCAGTTCGAGCCAGTCGGTTTCCGGCAGCTCGCCAGCGTGGGCAAGGCCCGAACCGAGAAATAAAAGAGTCAGCAAAAGACGGCGCATGAAAATGCTCGGCAAGGAAAGGAAAACGCCGAGCATTCTAGCCCTCCCGGACTGCGCAGCCGAGAGGACTTTGTCGCTTGAATCAGTTCTTTTTGATCAGGCCGTAGATCACCAGCAACACCACGGCACCGACCAGTGCACCGATGAATCCGGCGCCTTGACCGGCCTGGTAGATGCCCAAGGCCTGGCCGCCGTAAGTGGCCGCCAGCGAACCGCCGATACCGAGCAGGATGGTCATGATCCAGCCCATGCTGTCATCGCCCGGTTTCAGGAACCGCGCGAGCAGGCCGACGATCAAGCCGATAAAGATGGTTCCGATGATTCCCATGGCATTTCCCTCTGAATTGGTAGATATGCCAAAGCCTAGTCAGACTTTCGCATCCTGCCATGAGAGAACGGCGGCACCGCAATGGTTCCGCCGCTGCCACATGAAACTGTTTACTCGGCGATCAGCGCTTCGACCTTGAGGATTTGCGCGGCCAGGGTTTCGCGGTCTGCACAACGCAGGTTGGCGTGACCGACCTTGCGGCCGACCTTGAACGCCTTGCCGTAGTGATGCAGGTGGCAATCGGCGATCGCAATAACCTTGTCGGTGTCTGGCACTTTACCGATGAAGTTGAGCATCGCGCTCTCGCCGACTTTGGCTGTCGAACCCAGCGGCAAACCGGCAACGGCCCGCAGGTGGTTTTCGAACTGGCTGCACTCGGCGCCTTCGGTGGTCCAGTGCCCGGAGTTGTGCACACGCGGGGCGATTTCGTTGGCTTTGAGGCCACCGTCGACTTCAAAGAACTCGAACGCCATCACGCCGACGTAGTCCAGCTGCTTGAGCACACGGCTGGAGTAATCTTCGGCCAGGGCTTGCAGCGGGTGATCGGTGCTGGCCACGGACAGCTTGAGAATGCCGCTGTCGTGGGTGTTGTGTACCAGCGGGTAGAACTTGGTTTCGCCATCGCGGGCACGCACGGCGATCAGCGAGACTTCGCCGGTGAACGGCACGAAGCCTTCCAGCAGGCACGCCACGCTGCCCAGTTCGGCGAATGTACCGACCACGTCTTCAGGTCGACGCAGGACTTTCTGACCCTTGCCGTCGTAACCCAAGGTGCGGGTTTTCAGCACGGCCGGCAGACCGATGGAAGCCACGGCGGCGTCGAGGTCAGCCTGGGACTGAATGTCGGCGAACGCCGGGGTTGGAATCCCCAGGTCCTTGAACATGCTCTTTTCGAACCAGCGATCACGGGCGATGCGCAGGGCTTCGGCGCTCGGATAGACCGGCACGAATTGCGACAGGAACGCCACGGTTTCGGCGGGTACGCTTTCGAACTCGAAGGTCACCAGATCGACTTCATCGGCCAACTGACGCAAGTGGTCCTGATCGCCGTAATCGGCACGCAGGTGTTCGCCCAATGCAGCCGCGCACGCGTCAGGCGCCGGGTCGAGGAAAGCGAAGCTCATGCCCAGCGGAGTGCCCGCCAGCGCCAACATGCGACCCAACTGGCCGCCACCGATTACACCGATCTTCATCGTCAACAACCTCAGGCGATGCGTGGGTCTGGATTTTCCAGGACGCTGTCTGTCTGCTCAGCGCGGAAGGTTTTCAGCACTTCGTGGAACTGCGGGTGCTTGGCGCCCAGGATACTCGCCGACAGCAGCGCGGCGTTGATCGCGCCGGCCTTGCCGATGGCCAGGGTGGCAACCGGAATGCCCGCCGGCATCTGCACGATGGAGAGCAGCGAATCGACGCCCGAGAGCATTGCCGATTGCACCGGCACGCCCAGCACCGGCAGGTGAGTCTTGGCCGCACACATGCCAGGCAAGTGGGCTGCGCCGCCGGCACCGGCGATGATCACCTCGATGCCACGCGCTTGCGCTTCTTCAGCGTACTGGAACAGCAGGTCCGGGGTGCGGTGGGCAGAAACCACCTTCACCTCGTAAGGGATGCCGAGCTTTTCCAGCATATCGGCGGTGTGGCTAAGGGTGGACCAATCGGACTTGGAGCCCATGATCACGCCAACCAATGCACTCATCGTCGTGCCTCTTCTCTCTGGGCGCCCGCAGGCGCATCAAAAAACAACAAGCCACGCAGAATGCGTGGCTTGATTGTACGAATTATGGCCAGTCGTAACCGGCCGAAGGCCGCGCAGTATACCTCAATGAAGCAGATAAACAGCCCCTGAAACGACCATCTGTCAAATGAGCCAAAGGCCCGGTTTTATTGACTCGAAGGTCAGCCAAAAAGATCAAAAGATCGCAGCCTTCGGCAGCTCCTACAGGGGAACGCATTTCAACATGTAGGAGCTGCCGCAGGCTGCGATCTTTTCAGGAAGCCTGTGCAGCGCCACCTTCAAGCTTGCGCCACAACAACCGCACGTTCGCCTTGCGCACCAGTGCACAGCGATACAAACGAATCTCCAGCGGCACATGCCATTGTGGCCCGCCGCACACCACCAACTCGCCGCGCGCCAGTTCGGCACGCACACTGAGCTGAGGCACCCAGGCAATCCCCAGCCCTTCCAGCGCCATGCTTTTCAGGCTGTCGGCCATGGCCGTTTCGTACACCGTGGTAAATCGCAGTGCCCGCTGGCGCAGCAAGCCGTTCACCGAGCGCCCGAGAAACGCGCCGGCGCTGTAGGCCAGCAGTGGCACGCTGGCCTCGCCCTCCAGGTCGAACAACGGTTTGCCGTCGGCGTCCGCCGCACACACCGGCAACATTTCGGTGTGCCCCAAGTGCAGCGAAGGGAAAATTTCCGGGTCCATCTGCATCGCCGCGTCCGGGTCATAGAACGCGAGCATCAAATCACAGCCGCCTTCACGAAGCGCATGCACCGCGTCACCAACGTTGGTCGCCACCAGCCGCGTGGCAATGTTCAAGCCTTCGTTGCGCAGTTGCGCAATCCAGCGCGGAAAGAATCCCAACGCCAATGAGTGCGCGGCAGCGACCTGCATCACTTCGCCCTGCCCGCCCTCCAGATGATGCAGATGGCGCAGCACTTCACCGAGCTGTTCGACCACGGTGCGCGCGGTCACCAGAAACAATTGCCCAGCCGCCGTCAGTTCGACTGGCGTGCGCGAGCGATTGACCAGCGTCAGCCCCAACGCCGCTTCGAGGCTGCGGATTCGCCGGCTGAACGCCGGCTGCGTTACGAAGCGTCTTTCCGCTGCCTGGGAGAAGCTGCGGGTGGCGGCCAGGGCACTAAAGTCCTCCAGCCATTTGCTTTCCAGATTCATCACGTCCTCCCGGACACGCACCAATTTAGGTCACACGCTCGCCGTCAACCCGGCGTCACACGGGCATTATGCCGAATATGCATAGGCCAGTGTTTAACAGCATTGGCTCAAAATCCTCCACGAGCCTAGCATTTGCAGTGTTCCGGCACAGACCGGGTCCATATCGAGATGATTTCTATCATGTCCTCCGCTGCATCATTCCGCACAGAAAAAGACCTGCTTGGCGTACTCGAAGTACCGGCTCAAGCGTATTACGGCATCCAGACCCTGCGAGCGGTGAATAACTTCCGCCTCTCCGGCGTTCCGATTTCGCATTACCCGAAACTGGTAGTCGGCCTGGCGATGGTTAAACAAGCCGCCGCTGACGCCAACCGCGAACTGGGTCACCTGAGCGAAGCCAAGCACGCTGCCATCAGCGAAGCCTGTGCACGACTGATCCGCGGCGACTTCCACGAAGAATTCGTGGTGGACATGATTCAAGGTGGCGCTGGTACTTCCACCAACATGAACGCCAACGAAGTGATCGCCAACATTGCTCTTGAAGCGATGGGTCACCAGAAAGGCGAATACCAGTACCTGCACCCTAACAACGATGTGAACATGGCGCAGTCGACCAACGACGCTTACCCGACGGCGATCCGCCTGGGTCTGTTGCTGGGTCACGACGCGCTGCTGGCCAGCCTCGACAGCCTGATCCAGTCGTTCGCTGCCAAAGGTGAAGAATTCAGCCACGTCCTGAAGATGGGCCGTACCCAACTGCAAGACGCCGTGCCGATGACCCTCGGCCAGGAATTCCGTGCTTTCGCCACTACCCTGGGCGAAGACCTGGCACGCCTGAAGACTCTGGCTCCTGAGTTGCTGACCGAAGTGAACCTGGGCGGCACCGCGATCGGCACCGGCATCAACGCCGACCCGCGTTACCAGCACCTGGCCGTACAGCGCCTGGCCACCATCAGCGGTCATCCGCTGGTACCGGCAGCCGACCTGATCGAAGCCACGTCCGACATGGGCGCCTTCGTGCTGTTCTCCGGCATGCTCAAGCGCACCGCGGTCAAGCTGTCGAAGATCTGCAACGACCTGCGTCTGCTGTCCAGCGGCCCACGCACCGGCATCAACGAAATCAACCTGCCGGCACGTCAGCCAGGCAGCTCGATCATGCCAGGCAAGGTCAACCCGGTTATCCCGGAAGCGGTAAACCAGGTGGCATTCCAGATCATCGGCAATGACCTGGCCCTGACCATCGCGGCCGAAGGCGGCCAACTGCAACTGAACGTGATGGAGCCGCTGATCGCCTTCAAGATCTTCGACTCGATCCGTCTGCTGCAACGCGCCATGGACATGCTGCGCGAGCACTGCATCACCGGTATCACCGCCAACGAAGAACGTTGCCGTGAACTGGTCGAGCACTCGATCGGCCTGGTCACCGCGCTGAACCCGTACATCGGCTACGAAAACGCCACCCGCATCGCCCGTATCGCGCTCGAAAGCGGCCGCGGCGTGCTGGAACTGGTGCGCGAAGAAGGCTTGCTCGACGACGCCATGCTCGCCGACATCCTGCGCCCGGAAAACATGATTGCTCCGCGTCTGGTTCCGCTGAAAGCCTGAACCGACGCATCACTTGTAGCACCGCTCACCAGGTCGAGGGACTAGACACCTCTCACCTTTTGAGGGCTTGGAGATCACTCTCCAAGCCCTTTTTTTTGGACAAAAAAAGGGGCGCATCCAATGCGCCCCTTTTTCGTTTCATCCGCAATCAGAACGCCGGCACGACCGCGCCTTTGTACTTCTCGAGAATGAAGGCTTTCACTTCCGGGCTGTGCAGCGCTGCAACCAGTTTCTTCATCGCATCGCTGTCCTTGTCATCAGGACGCGCCACCAGAATGTTCACGTAAGGCGAATCGCTGCCTTCGATGACCAGAGCATCCTTGGCCGGATCGAGCTTGGCTTCCAGCGCGTAGTTGGTGTTGATCAGCGCCAGGTCGACCTGGGTCAGCACGCGCGGGATGGTCGCGGCTTCCAGCTCACGGAACTTCAGGTTTTTCGGGTTCTCGGTGATGTCCTTGACGGTCGACAGGATGTTGTTCCCATCCGCCAACTTGATCACGCCAGCCTTGGCCAGCAGCAACAGCGCACGGCCGCCGTTGGTTGCGTCGTTCGGGATAACCACGGTGGCGGTACTTGGCAGCTCTTCCAGGGTTTTGTATTTGCTGGAGTAAGCGCCCAGCGGTTCCAGATGCACGCCAGCCACGGATACCAGATTGGTGCCCTTGGCCTTGTTGAACTCATCGAGGTACGGCTGGTGCTGGAAGAAGTTGGCGTCCAGGCGTTTTTCCGCGACTTGCACGTTCGGCTGGATATAGTCGGTGAAGACTTTGACCTTCAGGTCGACGCCTTCTTTGGCCAGCGCCGGTTTAACGAACTCAAGGATTTCCGCGTGCGGAACCGGGGTCGCCGCGACAGTCAGGGTGTCGGCAGCGTGGGCGGAAAAGGCTGCAACGGCAGCGAACGCGACAAGTAGTTTCTTCATTCAGCTAACTCCATGTGAGGCGCCCGTTTGGCGCCTGCCAGCGAATGGCCGGCTCAGGTCTTACTTACGGGAAAAGTGGACGACCAGTTTGTCGCCGACGGTTTGCAGTATTTGAACCAGTATCAGCAGCAACACCACCGTGACCACCATCACGTCGGTCTGGAAACGTTGGTAGCCGAAGCGGATAGCCAGGTCACCCAAGCCACCCGCGCCGACCACACCGGCCATCGCCGTGTAGGACACCAGCGTAATGGCTGTCACCGTAATCGCTGCGTAGATGCCTGGACGGGCTTCGGGCAACAAGGCATTGGTGATGATCTGCCGCGTGGTCGCGCCCATGGCCTGGGTCGCTTCGATGATGCCGCGATCGACTTCACGCAGAGCGGTTTCCACCAGTCGAGCGAAAAATGGCGTGGCACCGACCACCAGCGGCGGGATCGCACCAGCGACGCCAAGGGACGTGCCGGTGATCAACACCGTGAACGGAATCATCACGATCAACAGAATAATGAACGGCAACGAACGCAGGATGTTCACCACCAGCGACAACATCGCGTAGACGCCTTTGGCTTCCAGCAACTGGCGCGGGCTGCAGAGGAACAGCAACACGCCCAGCGGCAGGCCCAGCAGCACGGTGAATAACAGCGAACCGCCGAGCATCAGTAGGGTGTCGCCCGTGGCCAGCCAGATTTCGAACCAGTCGATATTGGCGAAGAAACTTGTCAGGGCTTCCATTAACGCAGCACCTCCATGTGGACGTCGGCTGCGGTGAAGCGGGCGAAGGCCGCTTCCATGTCACCACCGGTCACGGCCAGGGTCAGTTGCCCGTAGGGAATGTCTTTGATGCGATCGATACGACCGGCGAGGATGCTGTAGTCCACGCCCGTTTCGCGAGCGACGGTACCCAGCAACGGCGCGTAGGTTGCTTCGCCCTGGAAGGTCAGACGCACGATGCGACCCGGCACGTGAGCGAAGTCGTCGCGCTGCTCGCTTTCGTCGATCTGTTCGTCTTCTTGCACGAAGCGCTTGGTGGTTACGTGCTTCGGATGCAGGAACACATCTGCTACCGGTCCTTGCTCGACGATCACGCCCGCGTCCATCACGCCAACTTGATCGCAGACCCGGCGGATCACGTCCATTTCATGGGTGATCAGCACGATGGTCAGCTTCAGTTCGCGATTGATCTCGGCCAACAATTGCAGGACCGACGCCGTGGTCTGCGGGTCCAGTGCGCTGGTGGCTTCGTCGCACAGCAGGATTTTTGGCTTGGTGGCCAAGGCGCGGGCGATGCCCACACGCTGCTTCTGGCCACCGGACAATTGCGCCGGGTATTTCCTGGCGTGATCGGACAAGCCAACCCGCGCCAGCAATTCGGCCACGCGCTGATCGATTTCACTGCGCGACAGCTCACCGGCCAGCGTCAGCGGCATGGCGACGTTGTCGGCCACGGTCTTGGACGCCAGCAGGTTGAAGTGCTGGAAAATCATCCCGACCTGCTGACGGAAACGGCGCAAACCGTTGGCGTCGAGCGCCGTGACTTCTTCACCGTCGACGATGATCTTGCCGCCGCTGGAGTTTTCCAGGCGATTGATCAGACGCAGCAGGGTACTTTTTCCCGCACCGGAATGGCCGATCAGGCCAAAGACCTGACCGTTCTCAATCGTCAGATTGGTCGGGTGCAGGGCGGGGATATCCCTACCGGCGACGCGATAGGTTTTATGGACGTTTTGAAACTCGATCACGTAGCGAACCTTGTGGGGCGCGTTGGAAAAGGATCAGCGGTTAGCCGGGCGCGCATTTTAGCCTGTCCGTATAGCAGTTCTTAGCATTTATTTCGCATTCCACCAGTCTTTTGGCAATAACGCGATCAAAGGTCAGATAAAAGGAACGGCTAAAAACGTCATCAGTCATTACTTAGGCACCCCGAAAAATGCCTGAGGAGAGATGCCTGATGAGTACCAAGAAGCCTGCCGCCACCAAGAGCGAATTGGCCGGGACCGATACCCTGGATCGCAGCAACACCAACGCCAAGCTTGATAGCCTGGACAAATTCCGCTCCGACGCCACCGGCCAGGCCTTGCGCACCAATCAAGGCGTGAAGGTGGCCGACAATCAAAACACCTTGAAGGCCGGGGCTCGCGGGCCGTCGCTGCTCGAAGACTTCATCATGCGTGAAAAGATCACGCACTTTGACCATGAGCGCATTCCCGAGCGCATCGTCCACGCCCGGGGCGTCGGTGCCCATGGTTACTTCCAGAGCTACGAGAACCACAGCGTGCTGACCAAGGCAGGTTTCCTCCAAGACCCAAACCTGAAGACACCGGTGTTCGTGCGTTTTTCCACGGTGCAAGGCCCTCGCGGCTCAGGCGATACCGTGCGAGACGTCAGAGGTTTCGCGGTGAAATTTTTCACTGAGGAAGGCAACTACGACCTGGTGGGCAACAACATGCCGGTGTTTTTCATTCAGGACGCCATCAAGTTTCCGGACTTCGTACACGCGGTCAAACCCGAGCCGCATAACGAAATACCTACCGGTGGGTCAGCCCACGACACCTTCTGGGACTTTGTTTCACTGCAACCGGAATCGGCGCACATGGTGATCTGGGCGATGTCCGACCGGGCCATCCCCAAAAGCCTGCGCAGCATGCAGGGCTTCGGCGTGCACAGCTTCCGCATGATCAATGCCGAGGGCAAGTCTCGTTTCGTTAAATTCCACTGGCGTCCCACAGCCGGAGTTTGTTCATTGGTGTGGGACGAAGCGCAAAAGCTCGCGGGTAAAGATACCGACTACCACCGTCGCGATCTGTGGGAAGCCATTGAGATGGGGGACTACCCGGAATGGGAGCTGGGTGTGCAGGTTATCGAGGAGGAAAACGAACACGCCTTCGATTTCGACATCCTCGACCCCACCAAACTCATTCCCGAAGAACTCGTCCCGATTACGCCGCTTGGCAAAATGGTGCTCAATCGCAACCCGGACAACTTCTTTGCCGAGACCGAACAGGTCGCGTTCTGCCCCGGGCATGTGGTGCCGGGCATCGATTTCTCTAACGACCCGTTGCTGCAAGGTCGACTGTTTTCCTACACCGACACGCAAATCAGCCGACTCGGTGGACCGAATTTTCACGAGATCCCGATCAACCGGCCCATTGCTCCGTTCCATAGCGGTCAGCGGGATGCGTTGCATCGCACCGTCATCGACAAGGGCCGCGCGTCCTACGAGCCGAATTCCATCGATGGGGGCTGGCCGAAAGAGACGCCTCCTGCCGCGCAGGATGGCGGCTTCGAGAGTTATCCGGAACGCATTGACGCCAACAAGATCCGCCAACGCAGCGAGTCGTTCAGCGACCATTTTTCCCAGGCGCGGCTGTTTTTCCACAGCATGAGCAAGCACGAGCAGGAACACATCATTTCCGCCTACAGCTTCGAGCTGGGCAAGGTCGAACGTGAGTTCATTCGTGCAAGGCAGGTCAATGAAATCCTCGCCAATATCGATCTGGAACTGGCCAAGCGGGTGGCGCAAAACCTCGGGTTGCCAGCGCCGACGGCCGGGACGGTCGACGTGCCGAAAATCTCGCTGGAGCGCTCGCCGGCGTTGAGTCAGGCCAACCTGCTGCCCGCCGATATCAAGACCCGCAAAGTAGCGATCCTGGCAGCCAATGGCGTGGATGGCGCGGCGATTGATGCGATGAAGAAAGCGCTGGAAGCCGAAGGTGCCCACGCCAAACTGCTGGGGCCGACCTCGGCGCCGGTGAAAACCGCCGACGGCAAGACGCTGCCCGTGGATGCGTCCATGGAAGGCTTGCCTTCAGTGGCATTTGACGCGGTGTTCGTGCCCGGTGGCGCAGCGTCGATCAAGGCGCTGAGCACTGATGGCGTGGCACTGCATTATTTGCTGGAGGCTTACAAACACTTGAAGGCGATTGCGCTGCATGGCGAGGCGAAGCAGTTGCTGGATGTGTTGAAGCTGGAGGCTGATGCGGGGTTGATCGTCGGGACGGATGCCAAGCTGTTCAAGGCGTTTTTTGCGGCGATCGGGGAGCATCGGGTTTGGGATAGAGAGGCGAAGGCCAAGGCTGTTCCGGCCTGACAATTTTTAGCGCTAGTCAGATCGCCATCGCAGGCAAGCCTTGCTCCTACAGGTCCAGTGTCGTTTGTTGAGACTGTGAACGACACTGAACCTGTAGGAGCAAGGCTTGCCCGCGATGCTTTTAAGGTTTACGCGGGCTCAGGACCATCTGCGCCGGTACGCTGCGCAGAATCTGCCGCTGCAGGTTCAAGTCGAACTGCGGATCCAGCTTCTTCACTCGCTTGGTCAGCAAGTTAGCCAGCCACGGATAGTCATCTGTACGCGGCGCCTGAATGCTCACATCACACTGGTAATTCACCACATCGGCGGCGATGGCATCCAGCTGACGACGCAACTTGCCCATATCGTTGATATTCAGCGCAACCGTGGTGCTTTCCGCCGTCGGGTCGATGACTTTGGCTTTTGGCATCGCTTCAGCGGCTCTAAGAGCGGCTTCGGCTTTTTCCAGTTCAGCCTTGCGAGCTTCAGCGATTGGACCGTTGACGCCACCGGTCAGCGCTGGCGCCTTGGGCATCAGAGCGCGGGCGCGGGCCAGAGCCGTAGCGGCAGCGTTCACATCACCTTTTTGCAGCACGATCTGGCTACGCAGCAAATAGGCTTCGGCCAGTTGCCGCTGGTATTGCTCAAGGGATTGATCGTTGGGCGATTCGGCCTGCAATGCGGCCAATTGACCTTCGGCAGTGGCCAGTTCGCTGCTGGCCAGGCTTTGCTCAAGCTGTGCAATGGCCGTGGCCCGACCATCCGGGGCCTCGGTGGCCGCCGGTGGCATGCTTTGGCAAGCGCCCAGCAGCAAAGAAAATGCGACAAGGAGCAGATAACGGGAGGCGAACGACTTCATTCCTGCGACTCTCTATTTGCGCAAAAAACGAGCAAGTCTACACCCCTCGACGGGGCAGAACAAAACTCAGCAAAAACAGTGCAGCAGCCGTCACAACAATCGACGGTCCGGCCGGAGTGTCCTTGAACCAGGACAGCGCCAGCCCGCCACACACGGCGAGTATGCCCAGCAGGCTCGCGCCCAGTGCCATCTGTTCCGGCGAGCGGGCGTGACGTTGTGCCGCAGCCGCCGGGATGATCAGCAACGAAGTAATCAGCAATACGCCGACGATTTTCATCGCCACAGCAATCACCACGGCGATCAGCAACATCAACGCCATGCGCAGTCCCGCCACAGGCAAACCTTCGACCCTGGCCAGCTCTTCATGCACCGTGATCGCCAGCAAGGGCCGCCACAACGCAACCAGCAAGGCCAAAACAGCCGCGCTGCCGCCGAGAATCCAGGCCAGATCGGTCGGACTGATCGCCAACAGATCGCCGAACAGATACGCCATCAGGTCGATCCGCACTTCGTGCATGAAGCTTAGTACCACCAGACCCAGAGAGAGGGTGCTCGGTGCGAGAATTCCCAAAAGCGTGTCGGACGCCAGCGGCTGACGCTGCTGCAAGGTCACCAGCAATACCGCCAACAGCAAGCAGCCGACGGTCACGGCAACGGTCGGGCTGACATCCAGCAGGAAGCCCAACGCCACACCCAGCAACGCCGCGTGGGACAGGGTGTCGCCGAAATAGGCCATGCGCCGCCAGACCACGAAAGAACCCAACGGGCCCGCAACGACTGCCAGGGCCAGACCTGCAAGCAGGGCGTAGAGCAGAAAATCAGCCATGCTTGCAGCTATCTCCGTGAACATGGTTATGGCCCGACGCGGGCGCCTTGACCACCGAGCCGTGCAAATCGTGGGCGTGGTCGTGATGGTGGTGATAAATCGCCAGGCTCTGTGCGTTTTTTCCGAACAGCTCGACGAATGCCGGATCGCCGCTGACCTGTTCCGGGTGGCCGGAACAGCAGACGTGGCGATTCAGGCAAACCACCTGGTCGGTGGTGCTCATCACCAGATGCAAGTCGTGGGAGACCATCAACACCCCGCAACCGTGACGGTCACGCAGGCGGGTGATCAGGCTATAAAGCTCGGCCTGGCCGGCTACGTCGACGCCTTGTACCGGCTCGTCGAGCACCAGCAATTCCGGTTCGCGCAACAAAGCGCGCGCCAGCAGTACACGCTGCATTTCACCGCCGGAGACACTTTGCACCGGGCTGTCGATCACCTGCTCGGCGCCGACTTCCTTGAGCGCGGACAACGCCATTGCACGGTCCACGCCCGGCACCAGACGCAAAAAGCGCAGCACCGAGAGCGGCAGCGTCGGATCGACGTGAAGCTTTTGCGGCATGTAGCCGACCCGCAATTTCGGCTTGCGCCAGACGCTGCCGCTATCGGGTTTCAACAGGCCGAGCACGGCGCGCACCAGCGTGGTCTTGCCGGCGCCATTCGGGCCGATCAGGGTGACGATCTGCCCCGGCTCGACGCTCAGCTCGATGTTATCCAGCACCGTTTGCCCTGCAAATGTGACGGCAACCTGCTCGAGGCGGATCAGCGCGTTGCTCATCAAGCCCCCTGGCAACCCGAACAGAGACCGACTACTTCGACGGTCTGGCCTTCGACGACAAACCCGACATCCTTCGCGCTGACGATGATCGCGTCGCTGATGGATTTCTGTTCGAGCTCAATGGCCGCGTGGCATTCACGGCAGATCAGGAACTGACCCTGGTGGGCGTGTTCCGGGTGATTGCAGCCGATAAAGGCGTTGAGCGAGGAGATGCGGTGCACCAGGCCGTTTTCCAGCAGGAAATCCAGCGCGCGGTACACGGTTGGTGGCGCGGCGCGGCGGCCGTCCTGCTCGCTGAGCACGGCGAGGATGTCGTAGGCACCCAGCGGCTTGTGGCTCTGCCACACCAGTTCCAGCACCCGCCGCCGCAACGCGGTCAGGCGCAGGCCTTGACGTGCGCACAGGGCATCGGCCTCAGACAGAGCGCTGTGCACGCAATGAGAGTGGTCGTGGGGACGGCTGGCAATCGGTGTTTTAGGCATGAGCGGCGACGAGTTTTGTGAGAGACGTTATTATGTTACCCGTTCTCGCCTCTTCGAGTGGTCATCGTGTCCCGACTTTTTTCTATCTTTGTCGCATTTGTCGCAAGTTTTCTGCTGATCGGTTCGGCGCAAGCCGAGGTCAAGGTCCTCACCAGCATCAAGCCACTACAGCTGATCGCCGCTGCGGTGCAGGACGGCGTGGCGATTCCGGAAGTCTTGCTGCCACCCGGCGCCTCGCCGCATAACTATGCCTTGCGTCCGTCCGACGTACGGAAGGTGCAATCGGTGGATCTGCTGTACTGGATCGGCCCGGACATGGAAGGTTTCCTGCCGCGCGTGCTGAACGGTCGTACGCTGCCAAGCGTCGCCGTGCAGGACCTGCCTGGCCTGAAACTGCGTCACTTCGCCGAAGATAACCACTCTCACGCCGAAGAAGCCGACGAACATGATCACGATCATCGCCCGGGCAGCCTTGACGCGCATTTGTGGCTGTCGCCGATCAACGCCCGAGTCATCGCCACGAAAATGGCCGCTGACCTGAGTGCGGCCGATCCTGCCAATGCCCCGCGCTATCAGAGCAACCTCAAGGCGTTCGATGAGCGCCTCGACGCCCTCGACCTACGGCTGAAGAAACGTCTGGCCAGTGTTGAAGGCAAACCCTACTTCGTGTTCCACGAGGCTTTCGACTACTTCGAAGATGCCTACGGCCTCAAGCACGCTGGCGTGTTCAGCGTCGCTGCCGAAGTGCAACCCGGTGCACAGCACGTCGCGGCGATGCGCGCGCGATTGCAGGAAGTCGGCAAGACCTGCGTGTTCAGCGAACCGCCGTTGCGTCCGCGTCTGGCGGAAACGCTGGTAGCGGGCCTGCCGGTGAAACTGGCGGAACTGGATGCGTTGGGCGGGTACACGCCGGCGACTGCTCAAGGGTACGAGCAGGTGCTGGAGAAGTTGGGGAATGATTTGGCGGGATGCCTGGAGTCGTTGTAACCCTATAAAAAAGATCGCAGCCTGCGGCAGCTCCTACATTGATCGGCGTAGGAGCTGCCGCAGGCTGCGATCTTTTGCTTTTAAAGGGCGAAAGGCAGCGGCGTATTGACCGTCTGCCGCTGCGCCAGACGCAATTGAAACTCCATCGGATCGTGAATCAGCACATCCTGCCCAGCGAACGATTCCGCCGCGATCAAGCGCGACAACCAAAACCGCACACACGCCACCCGCAACAGGGTCGGCCACAGCTCGGCTTCGACAGCGGTGAACGGGCGCAACGCGGCATAAGCACCCAACAACGCCCGCGCTCGCGGCCCGTCGATCAAGCCTTGCTCATCGGAACACCAGTCGTTCAAGGCAATCGCCACGTCGTACAGCATCGGCCCGGAACAGGCGTTGTAGAAGTCGATCAGACCGGTCAGGTGCGTGCCTTCGAACATCGCATTGTCGCGGAACAGGTCGGCGTGGATATTGGCGCGAGGCAGCGCCAGGATTTTCTCCTTCTGCCGGGTGATTTCTTCCAGTGCCTTTTGCAGCAGCTCTTTCTGCTCTGGATTCAGGTGCGACAGAAACTGCGCGCCCTCTTCCAGCATCCAGTCCAGGCCACGATCAGTCTTGCGCTTGATCATGTTTTCGGCCTGGGTCGCCAGGTGCAGATGACCGAGCAGCTCACCCACCTGCGCACAATGCTGCGCGTTGGCTTGCTTGATGTGTTTGCCGGCCAGGCGCGGTTGCAACAGCGCAGGCTTGCCGGCCAGTTCACGCAGCGCGACGCCGTCGGTGGTGCGGATGGCGTAAGGCACCGGCAGATCGGCTTCGTGCAGCACGTCGAGCAATTCGATAAAAAACGGCATCTCCTGGACCGGGCCGCGCTCGACCAGGGTCAGGACAAATTCGCCCTGCTCCAGGCTGATAAAGAAATTGGTGTTTTCGCTACCGGCGGCAATCCCCTGGAAATCAAGCAGGCGGCCGAGGCCATAAGGGGCGAGAAAAGCTTCCAGCTCGGGCCGAGCCAGGGGGGTGAACACAGACATGTTTAAGCTGCCAGTACGGGCGCCGCTGTTGAGCCAGCGCCGATTGAAATTAAGAAACTACTTCCACTCAAAGATCTTCCACGACGGAATCAGCATATCGGGCTGATCCGAGCGGATAAAGTTTGCATCCGTTCCGTCGGCGCGCACCAGAAAGTACGGCTTTCCGCCCTTCGGCGTTACCTGAATGGCATACAGGAAGCCATTCTGGCGGTATTCCTTGATGGTGTTGTCGCCTTCCGTGCGAATGGTCACGTCCGGTTCCGGCGTTGGTGCATCGTCCGCCGCCATGACGGCCAATGGTGCGATTGCAAACAAGCCAGCCAGCAACAGGCGATTTAGTGTGCGCATGATAACCTTGTCCCTTTGTCGTCAACGGTCCCGCTATTCTAGCGCCGGACCCGCCGAAAAGGTTGATCCTGCTCATGAGCCAAGCCCCCCTCGTCCTGGTGGACGGTTCGTCTTACCTATACCGCGCCTTTCACGCGCTGCCACCGCTGACCACGTCCAAAGGCCTGCCGACCGGTGCGGTCAAGGGCGTGTTGAACATGCTCAAGAGCCTGCGCAAGCAGTACCCGAACAGCCCGTTCGCCGTGGTGTTCGATGCCAAGGGCGGGACATTTCGCGATGAAATGTTCGCCGAATACAAAGCCAACCGTCCGAGCATGCCCGATGACATGCGCGTGCAAATCGAGCCGCTGCACCAGAGCGTGATCGCCCTGGGCTTCCCGTTGCTGTGCGTCGAAGGCGTCGAAGCCGACGACGTGATCGGCACCCTGGCCCGCAGCAGTGCCGCCGCTGACCGCCCGGTGATCATCTCCACCGGCGACAAGGACATGGCGCAACTGGTCGACGGCCACATTACCTTGGTCAATACCATGACCGGTAGCAGCATGGACGTGGAGGGCGTGAAGGAGAAATTCGGCGTCGCTCCCGAGCAGATCATCGATTATCTGGCGCTCATGGGCGATTCGTCCGACAACATTCCGGGCGTTCCGGGCATCGGACCGAAGACTGCTTCTGGCTTGCTGGTCGGCGTGAACGGTGGCCTGACCGAGCTCTACGCGCAGCTCGACATCGTCCCGACCCTGCCGATTCGCGGCGCCAAGACCCTGCCGGCCAAGCTCGAAGAACACAAGGAGATGGCATTCCTCTCCTATCGACTGGCAACAATCAAGGTCGACGTGCCGCTGGACATCGGCCTCGATGACCTGCAAATGGGCGCGGAAGATCCGGCCAAACTCTACGAGTTGTACACCCTGCTGGAATTCAAGAGCTGGTTGAACGACCTTGATCGCGACGCCAAACGCCTTGAGCTGAGCGCTGCCGCTGAGCCCGCACCAGCCACCGATCTGTTCAGCGCCTCCGAGGTCGAAGCGCCGGCCGCCGCCGCTGAGGCCGCGTATGAAACCATCCTCGATCAGGCGCGTTTCGACGTCTGGCTGGAAAAACTGAACAACGCCAAGCTGTTCGCCTTCGATACCGAAACCACCGGCATCGACGCGCAACAGGCGCAACTGGTCGGCCTGTCGTTCGCGGTGCAGGCCAACGAAGCGGCCTACATCCCGCTGACCCATTCCTACATCGGTGTGCCCGAGCAACTGGATCGCGACACCGTATTACGCGCGCTAAAGCCGATTCTGGAAGACCCGAACAAACTCAAGGTCGGCCAGCACGCCAAGTTCGACATGAACATCCTGGCCAATTGCGCCATCGGCGGCGATCAAGCGAACGGCATCACCGTGCGCGGCATTGCCTTCGACACGATGCTTGAGTCTTACGTGCTCAATTCCACGGCAACTCGCCACGACATGGACAGCCTGGCTCAAAAGTACCTGGATCACACTACGGTGAGTTTCCAGGACATCGCCGGCAAAGGCGCGAAGCAACTGACCTTCGACCAGATCGCCCTGGAACAGGCAGGCCCGTATGCCGCCGAAGACGCCGACATCACCTTGCGTCTGCACCAGGCGCTGTTCGAAAAACTCACGGCCATCCCGAGTCTGGCCAGTGTGCTGACCGACATCGAGATCCCGCTGGTGCCAGTGCTGGCACGAATTGAACGCCAGGGTGCATACGTCGACGCCGCGCTGCTTGGCGTCCAGAGCATCGAGCTGGGCGAGAAGATGGTTGCGCTGGAGCGCGAAGCTTTCGAGATCGCCGGTGAAGAGTTCAACCTCGGTTCGCCCAAGCAACTGGGCGTGATCCTCTACGAGAAACTCGGTCTGCCGGTACTGAAGAAAACCGCCAAGGGCCAACCGTCCACCGCCGAAGAAGTGCTGGCCAAACTGGCCGAGGACGACTATCGGTTACCCAAGGTGCTGATGGAATACCGTTCCATGAGCAAGCTGAAAAGCACCTACACCGACCGCTTGCCGGAGCAGATCAACCCTCGCACCGGTCGGATTCACACTTCGTATCACCAGGCCGTAGCGTCCACTGGGCGTCTGTCTTCCAGTGATCCGAACCTGCAGAACATCCCGGTGCGCACCGCCGAAGGACGCCGCATCCGCCAGGCCTTCGTTGCCCCGACCGGTTACAAATTGCTGGCGGCGGACTATTCGCAGATCGAGTTGCGGATCATGGCGCACTTGTCCAAGGATGAAGGGTTAATGAACGCCTTCCGCCACAATCTGGACGTGCATACCGCCACCGCCGCCGAAGTGTTCAAGGTCGAACTGACGGACGTGACTTCCGACCAGCGACGCGGCGCCAAGGCGATCAACTTCGGCCTGATATACGGCATGGGTGCGCAGAAACTCGGTAAGGACATCGGTGTCGATACCAAGACAGCGAAGGCTTATATCGACACTTATTTCGCCCGTTACCCCGGCGTTCGCGAGTACATGGACCGCACCCGCGCGCAGGCGGCGGAGCAAGGTTTTGTCGAGACGTTCTTCGGGCGCCGGTTGTATCTGCCGGAGATCAACTCCAATAAACCGCAAGAACGCGCCGCCGCCGAACGCACGGCGATCAACGCGCCGATGCAAGGCACCGCGGCCGACATCATCAAGAAAGCCATGGTTGCCGTGGACAACTGGCTGACGTCGTCCGGTCTCGATGCCAAAGTCATCCTGCAGGTGCACGATGAACTGGTGCTTGAAGTGCGTGAAGATTTGGTCGACCAGGTCAGCAACGAGATTCGCGCGTACATGAGCGGCGCGGCGAAGCTGGATGTTCCGCTGTTGGTGGAGGTAGGCGTAGGAAATAACTGGGATGAGGCTCACTGAGCCGTCTGAAAAGGCGATTTCTGCTGCGGCATAGTGCCGCGGCAGAAGGGTGAACGGCGCTTAGTCCGGATCGTGCTTGGGGTTATTCCAAAGGCATTTGAAAAAATTCTGAACTAATCTGGAGAAACACCACTCAGAGTTACTGAATGGCTGGTGAAGCCCTTCGATGCTCCTATGTTGTGTTAAGTGTTGGCAGATATCTGGACCCCGCCCTAGCGGTCTAGAACTTGAACCCCGGAACTTCCCCCTCCCCATAAGAAGTCCGGGGTTTTTTTTGCCCGGAGAAAACTGCCTGAGCGCGCCACAGGCAGTTTTCGATCCTTACTGAGCCTCCGCCTCGGAACCCTTGTCCGCCAGCTCCATCCAGCCTGCCAGCACCGTGTAGGCGTCTTCCAGGCCCATGCGTTTTGGCGCCGAGAACAGCTGGATGGTCACCAGATCGCCCCAGCCCTTACGAATTTCCGACTGCACCTTGAGCAACGTGTTCTTCGCCGCGCCGTAGGTCAGCTTGTCTGCTTTGGTCAGCAGAATGTGCATCGGCATGCCGGCGGCCACAGCCCAATCGAGCATCAGCAGGTCGAAATCGGTCATTGGATGACGGATGTCCATCATCAGAATCAGACCTTTCAAACTCTCGCGGCCACCCAGATACGCTTCCAGGTGACGCTGCCAGTGTTGCTTGAGCGGGATCGGCACTTTTGCATAACCGTAACCCGGCAGGTCGACCAGACGGCGTTCATCGTCTAGCTTGAAGAAGTTCAATAGCTGTGTGCGACCCGGAGTTTTCGAGGTGCGCGCCAGGCTGGCGTGAGTCAGGGTGTTAAGCGCACTGGACTTGCCCGCGTTGGAACGCCCGGCGAAGGCGACTTCAAAACCCTCGTCGTCCGGACATTGGTCGACTTTGGCGGCGCTGAGCATGAAGGTGGACTGTTGGCACAGACCGAGGATGGGATTCTTGAGTTGCATGGGATTTCCGATGTGGGGGGCGCCGGGAATGGGCGCGGCAAGCGGTGTCGCTTCCGTTTCAGTGACGCCAGTATATAATGCCGCAGATTTTGTGTGCGCTTTGTCCCAGCGTAGGATGAAGTTCACGAGAGCGACAGACCTTGATTGCGCATTAGAACGCAGCACGCTCTCAACCCTGAAAAGGTCGTTTTATGACGAAATGGCTGCTAGCTGCCGGTGTCTTGATGCCGCTTTACAGCGCTCAGGCTACACAGGATCCGGAAGCTGTGTACAACCGTGTTTGTGGTGCCTGTCATTCCGGCCAACTACCCATGGCGCCCAAGAGAGGCGATCAGGAAGCTTGGACGCCGAGGTTGGCGAAAGGTATGGAGACGCTGGTGCAACACGTGACCCAGGGTTTCAAGGCGATGCCGCCGCGTGGTTTGTGCATGGACTGCAGTGCCGAGGATTACCAAGCCATCATCCAGTGGATGAGCGAGTAAACCCGGTCCATAACTCTTTAACCCTTAGCCGTAGTTGGATTAGCTGATGAAGAAATTGATCGTGAGTCTGCTGTTGACCGTGGGAATCTCCGGCATTGCCCATGCTGCAGGTGAGCCAGTAAAACCGGGTGACGCCGCCGCAGGCCAGGCCAAAGCCGCCGTCTGTGGCGCCTGCCACGGCCCGGATGGCAATAGCATGGCGCCAAACTTTCCAAAACTCGCGGGTCAAGGTGAACGCTACCTGACCAAGCAACTGCACGACATCAAGTCGGGCAAGCGCACCGTTCTGGAAATGACCGGCCTGCTGACCAACCTGAGCGATCAGGATCTGGCGGACATCGCCGCCTACTTCGCCAGCCAGAAAGGCAGCGTCGGCGCCGCCGACCCGAAAATCGTCGCTCGCGGTGAAGCCCTGTTCCGTGGCGGCAACCTGGCCGAGGGCCTGCCATCCTGCACCGGTTGCCACTCGCCTAATGGCGCAGGCAACGCAGCCGCCGGCTTCCCGCACCTCGGTGGCCAACACGCTCAATACATCGCCAAGCAACTGACCGACTTCCGCAAGGAAGAAGGTGGCCGCAACAACGACGGCGATACAAAACCAATGCAGAGTATTGCCAAAAAGCTGAGCGATGAAGACATCGCCGCAGTGTCCAGCTACATTCAAGGCCTGCACTAAGACCGGCGAATCGGGCGTTGCGCAAGGCATTCATCTCTTGCAACGTTAACGCTCGATTAATCCGTCGCAGCAAGTATAAAAAGGGTGGCTTTGGCCGCCCTTTTTTGTGGCCGCTGCCGTTACACTACAGAACTCAAGCCCGCCATGACCTGTCTGAAAACAGGTCGCGCGAGGCGATAAATTTGTCCAGGAGTGAAGCATGCGTAATCTGATCATCAGCGCCGTTTTTGCCGCTGCCAGCCTGTTCGGCATGACTGCCCAGGCCGCCGAAGCCCCAGCCGCCCCTTACGTCGAACTGAGCAACCCGGTTCCGGTTGCCGTACCTGGCAAGATCGAAGTGGTGGAGCTGTTCTGGTACGGCTGCCCGCATTGCTACGCTTTTGAACCGGTGATCAATCCTTGGGTCGAGAAGTTGCCTTCCGACGTGAACTTCGTCCGCATCCCAGCCATGTTCGGCGGCCCGTGGAACGCTCACGGCCAGATGTTCCTGACCCTTGAAGCCATGGGCGTCGAGCACAAGGTTCACGCTGCGGTATTCGAAGCGATCCAGAAAGAACACAAGAAGCTGACCGACAAGAATGACATGGCGGATTTCCTGGCCACCCAGGGCGTCGACAAGGACAAGTTCCTGGCTACTTTTGACTCTTTCGCCATCAAGGGCCAGATCAACAAGGCCACCGAACTGGCCAAGAAATATGAAATCACCGGCGTGCCAACCCTTATCGTCAACGGTAAATATCGCTTCGATGTGGGCTCTGCCGGTGGCGCCGAACAAGCCCTGCAACTGGCCGACAAACTGATCGACAAAGAGCGAGCGGCTAACAAGGCTGCCGCCAACTAAGGGCAACCACCGCCATGCGCCGCTGGGGTACTGAACGCATCGTTGGCCTGCATGATCCGCGGGTCAACGAGCATCACCTGGAATCCACGGGCCTGCCCGCAGACAGCCGTTTGCGCTTGCTCAGTTTCAACATCCAGGTCGGCATCAGTACCGAGCGCTATCGGCATTACCTGACCCGGGGCTGGCAGCATCTGCTGCCGCATACCGGGCGCGCCGACAATCTGCAAAAGATCGGCAATCTGCTCGGCGACTTCGATCTGGTCGCCTTGCAGGAAGCTGATGGCGGCAGCCTGCGTTCAGGCTACGTCAATCAAGTCGAACATCTGGCCCAACTCGGCGCCTTCCCCTACTGGTATCAACAACTCAATCGCAATCTCGGTCGTCTCGGCCAGCACAGCAATGGCGTGCTCAGCCGCCTGCGCCCGTGGGCGATCGAGGACCATCCGCTGCCGGGGCCGAAGGGCCGCGGGGCAATTCTGGTGCGCTTCGGCGAAGGTCCGGATGCGCTGGTGGTAGTCATGATGCACCTGGCGCTGGGCGCGCGCGCCCGCAGTTTGCAACTAGCTTACATCCGCGAGCTCATCGGCGGATACAAACATCAGGTGCTGATGGGCGACATGAACACCCACGCCAGCGACCTGCTGCAAAACTCTCCATTGCGTGATCTCGGCTTGCTCGCCCCGCAACTGGAAGCGACGTTCCCCAGCTGGCGCCCGCAGCGTTGCCTGGACCATATTCTGCTGAGCCCGACCCTGACGCTGGAAAAGGTCGAGGTGCTGGCCCAACCCATTTCCGATCACCTGCCGGTCGCGGTAGAGATTCGTCTGCCGGGTTCGCTCACGGCCGATGCATTGCCCGCGTTGAGTCCTGCCCTTCGCGGAACCCCTGAATGAGCGACGAAGCACAGCGCTGGAAAGAGAAATACCTCAAAAGCATCGAACAACAGGAAAAGCTTGAACGTCGTTGGGACGCACGCCTCGACTTGCTGCGTCGCGGACTGGTGCGCAGCACCCTGGCAGCGGAAGGCACCGATCGCGCCGTTGACCAATGCATGAAGGAAATGCGTGAGGTCGTGCGTACCGACGACATGGACGCCGGCCTCGCCGCCCTGCTCCCGCGCCTGGAAAAAGCCGTGCTCGACTCCGAGCAACGTCGGGAAACCCGGGTCAACCAGACCAGTGCCGCATTGAACGCACTGGTTACTCAGTTGCAAACTTTGCCGCTGCCTCGGGAAGTCAGCCGCCCCCTGAAGAACTTCGCCAAACAACTGGAAAGCCGCGTCAGTCAGGCTCGCGAGATTCCCTTGCTGCTCAGCGAACTGAGCGGCTTGCAAGGCAAAGCCTTGAACCAGTTGGAGACGCCGACTGAGCCCGGTCGACCGGGTTTGTTGCAGCGATTGTTCGGTCACCGTGAGAGCGATGAGGCCGTTGCACAGTTGACCCCTGTGGTAGAGCAAGCCTCTTTCACAGCACAAGCCGAAGCCGTTTCGACGCCGACCGCCACGCCATTGCCAGCTATCACCGAACCCGAACCGGCCATCGAAAAGGCGCCCGTTAAAGCTCCCGACCCGGCCATCGTGGCTGCCGAGCCACCAGCCATCGAAGCAACCGCCGAGACACCTGAGCCACCGGCCGTTACCGCGTTTGTTCCACCAGTTCTGGAACCGCAGCAAGATCCTGCCCCGCACACCGAGACTCAAACGGATCAATCTGACGAACCGACAAAATCCGCCGAAATACCCGCGCCTCAGGTCGAGCAGGCAATCAATCCTGACGAACTGACGCCAGCTGAACTTCCCGAAACAGTGCCTCCGCCGTCAGATTTGCCCGCTGTTGATTCAGAGCAATCCGAGCACGACATCCTGTATGCGCTGCCGGATTCTCCCGAACCGTCGTACAGCTCAGTGGCCAAGCACATCGAAGACACGTTGCTGGGCCTGCTCGACGATCTGACGCTGCCCGAGCGCCATCGCCCACAAGCCGAGTCGATGCGCGACCGTTTGAAAAACGGCTTGAACTGGTACGAACTGCTACCAATCCTCGACGATCTGGCAACTTTGATGCTGGCCATCTCCGACAGCGGCCAGCATGAATTCGAAGCCTACTTGCAGCAGCTCAACGAGCGTCTCGAATCGTTCCAGAGCAACCTGCAGGCCGCCAGCGCCGGGCATGCCGACAGTCGCTCCGCCGCTGAGGCCATGGACACGCAAATCCGCGAACAGGTCGACGGCCTGCAAACCAGCATGCATGAAGCGGCTGACCTGGACGATCTCAAGCACGTCCTGGAAAACCACCTCGAAGGCCTGCTCGGCACCATGGACCAACACCGCAAGCAGCGCGACGAGCGTGAGCACGAGGTAGCTGCCCGCCTGCAAAGCCTGGCCGAACGGGTGGCCCACATGGAGCAGGAGGCCCTGGGTTTTCGCGAGCACCTGGAAGAGCAGCGGCAGAAAGCCTTGATCGACCCGCTGACCGGTCTGCCCAACCGCGCCGCCTGGAGCGAACGGCTGGAACACGAAATCAGCCAATGGCAGCAACACGGCAACACGCTGATGCTGGCCATGCTTGACCTCGATCACTTCAAACGCATCAACGACAACTACGGTCATCTGGCCGGTGACAAGGTGCTGAAAATCATTGCCAGCGTGCTGCGCAAACGCCTGCGCGGGACGGATTTCATTGCCCGGTTTGGCGGCGAAGAGTTTGTCCTGTTGCTGCCATCCACCGTGCCCGCAGCCGGAATGAAACTGCTGGAACACCTGCGAGCGTCGATTGAGGCCTGCCCGTTTCACTTCAAGGGTGAACGGGTGACGATCACCATTTCCATGGGCTTGACTGCGTTCAAAACCGGCGAACATAGCGATCTGGTGCTGAAACGAGCCGATCAGGCGTTATATCGCGCGAAGAATGCCGGCCGAAACCGGGTCGAACTGGGCTGAGGGCCAATTGTTCCATTTTATTTAAAACCTCGCGATTGCCCTCCGCACGCAAGGCAGTACGTTACACTGTTGCATTACTGTCTTGCGTGTATTGCTCCCACCATGAAATTTCTTGCTCTCATCGTGTCGCTGATGCTCCTGGCCGGTTGTGCCAGTGGCCCGCGCTACGACACCAGTCACCCTTCCGCCAATCACGACAGCCGTATCCAGTTCGTGGTGGTGCATTACACCTCAGCCTCGCTGGAGCGTTCGTTGCAGCTGCTGACCCATGGTGAAGTCAGCAGCCATTACCTGGTTGGCGACGACAAAAACGCGACCATCTACAAACTGATGGATGAAAACCTGCGGTCCTGGCACGCCGGGGAAAGCCAATGGCAGGGCCGAACCTGGCTGAATTCCAGTTCCATCGGCATCGAAATCGTCAACCCAGGCTTCAAGGACACCCCGACCGGCCGGCTCTGGTATCCCTACAGCGAAGCGCAGATCCAGTCATTGATCGTCCTGCTCAAGGACATCAGCAAGCGTTACAACATCAGCCCGCGCAACATCATTGGCCATAGCGATATCGCGCCGCTGCGCAAGCTTGACCCGGGCCCGCTGTTCCCGTGGAAACGCCTGGCGGCGAAAGGCATCGGCATCTGGCCGAGCGAGCAATCGGTGGCCCATCAGCAAGCACAGTTCGATGCGCAACTGCCAAGCATCAGCTGGTATCAGGCACAACTTGCACGCGTCGGTTATGAGACGCCGCAGACGGGCGAGCTGGATGTCGCCACACGCCATGTGATCGCAGCTTTCCAGATGCATTTCCGTCCGTCCCGCTTCGACGGTACGCCGGACGCGCAAACGGCGGCGTTGCTCCAGGTATTGATTCAGACAAAATAATGACGACCGCCCGACGGTCCGCGCGTTTTCTCCATCAGCAGCTATAACTCATTGGTAATTCTTCGGATATTTCCATAATGCCTGCTACTCGAGAGTCATTCCGTAGTTGGTTCTATCGCCCATGGTTTCTGGCGATGCTGGCTGCTGTTCTAAGCGCGGCTTTGCTGCTGTCCGGCAGCCTGTTCATTGCCTTGCACCAGGTTCAGCAGAACGAAAGCCAAGAGATGAACGCCCAGGGCGAGCGTTTTCTCGCCCGCCTGGAGCAGTTGTTCGGGCAGTTGCGCGAAAGCCTCGACGACCTGGAAGCCCAGCCGCTGCGCACTTGCGATGACGAAATGATCGCGACGTTGCAAGCGGTCAGTTTCAATTACCGCTTCGTTTACGAAGCGGCCTACATGGACGCCTCGCGGATCTGCTCCAATCGTCCGCGTCAGGAAGGCTTGTCGTTGATACGCCCCCCGGACATCAAGGGCCCCACCTACAGCTACTGGCTGAACACCACTACCGAACCCGATGAAAACCGCGCCGCGCTGATGCTCGGGCGCGGCAATTTCCGTGTAGCGACGTCGCGTGGGCACTTGACCGATATGGTCGATCTGTCGCCAGGAAGCAGCCTTCTAGTCGTACTCGACCACGGTACGCGGGCGATTCCGGTATTGGGTGTGTCGCAGTCATGGCCACCGAACGAACAATGGCCGCCGAAAAGCCGTGATGCGCTGCAAGTCACGCAGACGCGTTTGATTTACCGCATGCCCACCGACAATCCGGAATACCAATTGGTGTTGATCAGCCCGCGCGGCGGCACCCATATTCCATTGATGTGGTGGTGGTTGTTGCCGGCGTGCCTGGGGCTGGCCTTGTGCGTGGGTTTTCTGGTGTTCCTGCTGGTGCGCCAGCGCCAGTCCCTGGACGCCGAACTGACCGGCGCCATACGCCGTGGCGAGTTGCAGGTGCTGTATCAGCCGATTTTCGACCTCGACAGCCGCAACTGCGTCGGCGCCGAAGCCTTGCTGCGCTGGCGAAGGCCGGACGGCACCCTGACCAGTCCCGACCTGTTCATTCCGATGGCGGAGAACACCGGGCAGATCCGCCAGATGACCGATTTCGTCCTGCAACGCTTGTTGGAGCAACTCGGGCAGTTACTGCGCGCCAACCCGCAGCTGTACATCTCGGTCAATCTGGCGGCATGCGATGTGATGGTGCCGCGCATCGGCCAGGTCATGGCGCGGCTGCTGACCTTGCACCGGGTCGCCGCCAAACAAATTGCCTTTGAGGTCACCGAACGCGGGCTGATCGATGTGGTGGTGGCGCGGGAAAACCTGCAAGCCTTGCGCGATGTCGGGCATCAAGTGCTGATCGACGACTTTGGCACCGGCTATTGCAGCCTCGCCTACCTGCAAACCCTGCCGGTGGATTGCCTGAAAATCGACAAGGCCTTCATCGATGCGCTGGGCCATGACGCAGCCAGCAGCGGCGTGGCCCCGCACATCATCCACATGGCGCAGTCGCTGCATCTGAAGGTGATTGCCGAAGGCATCGAGCATGAAGCCCAGGCAGCGTTCCTGAGCAGTGAAGGTGTGAAGTTTGGCCAGGGCTGGCTGTTCGCCCATGCGTTGAGTGCGGTGCAGTTCATTGAACTGATTACCCGCGGCCGCCGGTTGGCCAACCGACGCCTGGACGACGAAGCATAAGGCGCTACACCGTCAACGCCATGTAGAACTGCGTGCCCTGCCCCGGCCGCGAATAGACGCCCATCCGCCCGCCATGCAACTGCACAATTTCCTTGCACAACGCCAGCCCGAGCCCGGCCCCGCCTTTTTTGCGTCCGACCTGCACAAAGGGTTCGAAGATCCGTCCTTGCTGGCCGTAGGCGATGCCTTCACCGTTATCTTCGACACTGATGATGACCCGCTCGCCATGGCGCCGGGCCTGCAAGCGTACAAGACCACCCGCGGATGTGTGGCGCAGGGCGTTGTCGATCAGGTTGTCGAGCACCCGGTCCAATTGCGGCTGATCAGCCTGCAAGCGCGGCAACGGCCCCTGCACTTCTACCAATAACTCAATGCCCTTTTCTTCAGCACCGCTGGTAAAGCGTAACTGCGCCTGCTCCAGCAGATCCTCGATGGAACACGGTGCCAGGCTGAGTTTCTGCAAACCGTTCTGGTAACGCGAGAAATTCAGCAAGTCGTTGATCAACTGCATCAGGCGCTGCATTTCTTCGTTCACCGTATCCAGCAAATCGGCTTCACGGGAGTCCTGGGGGAAATGCGCGCGCTCACGGAACAGACCGAACGCCATGTGCATGCCGGTGACCGGCGTACGCAATTCATGGGAGGCGCGCAGCACAAACTCGCTGCGCACCCGTTCGAAGGCGCGCTGCTCGGTAACGTCATGCAGCACCATTACCGCGCCGAGAATATGGCCCTGGGTATGACTGACCGGCGTCAGGCTGTAGGTTAGCAAGCGCGTCTCGCCGTCGACCTCGATATTCAGGTCCTCCGGTGCCCGCTCCAGCATGCCGCCGCGCAGCACCAGTTGCAGCTGTTCATCGAGTTCCGGACGCTGTAGAGCGGTGCCAAGCCCTTGGCCGAGTCGATCCTCGTCCCAGCCTAATTGGCGCTGCGCCACCGGGTTGAGGTGTTCCAGATGCCCCTGGCGATCGATCATCAGCAAGCCGTCGTCGATGCTGTCGAGCACTGCCTGCAAGCGCTGCTGCCCCGCCAGCAGCTCATCGATATTGGTGGCCTGATGCTCACGCAGCGCCTCGGCCATGATCCCGAAACGCCGGGTCAGCTGGTTCAGCTCCACGGCCGAGGAAACCGGCAGGGTGACGTCGAAATTGCCCTGGCCAATGTTGTCTGCCGCCTGTGCCAAGGCCTCGATGGGCTCGCCGAAACGCCGGGCGATGGCGTGGGCGGTGACGAAACCGATGATCAAAACCGCCAACCCGACCAGACCGAGCAATCCGGCGATCAATAAAGCACGTTCACGGGCATGGCGCTCAGTGGCACCGATGTTATCCAGTGCACGCTTGTGCTCATTGATCAAACCATTGCGCAGCGCGTTGAATTTCTCAGTGAGTTCGTCGTTGCCGCTCAGCACGTGGGCCGGATCGGGTGACACTTCGTAGGCCTGAATGAAACTCAGGTAATCCGCCTTGGCTTTTTTGAAACCGTACTCGCTGCCGTCGATTGCAGGTTCCTGGGCGATGCCCTCCTCCAGCAACTCGAAGTAACGCTGTTTTGAGGCATCGAAGGCTTGGGAATCCGGCTGCTGGCTGAGCATGATGATCAACTGATCACCCAAGGTCTGACGCAGCTTGAGCCCCAGGTCCAGGGTGACGAAGTTGTTGCGCACCAACGCTTCCTGGCTCCCGGCCATTTGCATCACGCTGACCAGCCCGAGTAGCAATCCGAGCAGCGCTACGGTGATCAGCGCGGAAATGCTCAGGAACAGCCGGGTCCGCAACTTCATCGCCAGTTTCATCGGTGGCGGCTCACAAGTTGTACTGTTTGCGTTTGCGATACAGCGTCGACGCGTCGATACCCAGGGTCTTGGCGGCTTGATCCAGTGTGCCGGCGGTGGCGAGGACCGCGCCGATGTGGGCCTTTTCCAACTCATCGAGGCTCAAGGCGGCGCCGATGCGTGGCGCATTGTTGACCGGTGCTTCAGCCATGCCCAAGTGGCTGATCTCAACCCGCTCCTGCGGGCAAATGATGCTCGCTCGCTCCACCACGTTACGCAATTCGCGAATGTTCCCCGGCCAGCGATAACCCAGCAGAGCTTCCCGAGCCTCGTCGCTGAAGCCTCGGGCCGGGCGTGCGTACTCTTTGACGAATCGCGCCAGGAAGCGGTCGGCGAGATTGAGAATGTCTTCCCTGCGCTCGCGCAGCGGTGGCAAATGCAAAGTGATGACGTTCAGGCGATAGAGCAAGTCTTCGCGGAAACGACCGTCGCGGACCATGTCTTCCAGGTTCTGGTTGGTGGCCGCGAGAATGCGCACATCGGCGCGGCGGGTGACTGGGTCGCCAACGCGCTCGTATTCCTTGTCCTGAATGAAGCGCAGCAATTTCGGCTGCAAAACTAACGGAAAATCGCCGATTTCGTCGAGAAACAATGTTCCTCCATCGGCCTGATTGACCCGCCCCAAAGTACTTTCGCTGGCGCCCGTGAATGCGCCACGACTGTGACCGAACAGCTCGCTTTCCATGAGTTCAGCGGTCAGCGACGGGCAGTTGATGGTGATGCAGGATTTCTTCGACCGCTTGCTCCAGCCGTGAATCGCCTGGGACAACTCGCCTTTACCGGTGCCGGATTCGCCGAGAATCAAAATATTGGCATCAGTCGTCGCGACCTGGCGGGCGGTTTCAAGGACCACTTTCATGGCCGGGCTGTGGGAATCCAGGCCATCCTTGGGTTTACGCACCTCGCCTTCGAGGGCTTCGAGACGCGCCGACAATTGCCGCACTTCCAATTGTTTGGCCGTGGCCAAGCGTAATTGATCGGGACTGCACGGTTTGACCAGGTAATCGGCGGCACCGGCCTGAATGGCATCGACAGCGGTATCCACGGCCGAGTGCGCGGTGACGATCACCACGCGCATCCACGGTGCCTGGATGCGCATCTGGGCCAGCACGTCGAGGCCATTGTCTTCACCCAGGCGCAAATCGAGGAAGCACAAGTCGAAGACCTGACGTTGCAGCAGCGCGTCAGCTTGTGCGGCGCTGTTGGCCGTCGCCACGCTGTAGCCCTCGTCTTCCAGGCAATAGCGGAAGGTACGCAGGATGGCGGACTCATCATCCACCAGAAGAATACGGCCTTGATGCTCAGTGGCTGATTCCATTTTCCTACGCTCCTTAATGAATAGTCTTGGTTTAGTCCCGGAAAAATCGGGCAAGTTGCATGGTTCATTCTGATCCATTCCCGTCACACCAGGGTAGTTATCTCCCAGCCCGGCGGTTTTCGCCTGATTTTGTAGGCCTTTTATAGGTAATAGCTTTTTCAGACGATGAATCACGTCCATTTCTGACAGCCGCGCCCTCCTCTCAATTCAAAAAGATTGCGATCTCTGCCAACTCGATCGTGCATATCGCACGACCGCGTCAGGGGGCATCGTGCAGGATGCGCACGAACGGCTTTTTCTCTCCGATTTAACTTATTGATTTATATGAATTTTTTAAGACAAAAAAATTGGCATGCGGGCTGCAATAAACTGAATAACGCAGGGCACCAACAAAACGCCCTCAACCCGATTACCCCCGCGTGGGAGGAGCTTCAGGATGAATCGCCAACGTGCCACCCAATTGCATCTCTCGCCACTGCTTCTCCAGCAAGGTTTGTTTGCAGTACTGGCGCTGTCGATCACGCTGATCGGCGGCCAACAGTTTCTGCGCTGGGAGCAGAGCCAGCAGCAAGAAGGGCCAAGCGTTTCGTTTCAACACCCGACCCAAACCCACTTCAGCGCCGCCACCAGCGGTATGGCCGACAGCACTGCGATGCGGATGATGGACGTCGACCAGCATCAGGCGATGGATGAGTCGCCGCGGCAGGAACGCTGGGTGTTCTAAGTTCACACACTTGGCGCGCTCCCTGCGCCGGGAAACGCAAGACCTCTAAATAGAAGCGTAAGGAGAATCACCATGTTGAGCTGGGCAATCACATTCTTGATCATTGCCATTGTCGCCGCCGTACTGGGCTTCGGTGGTATCGCGGGCACCGCCACGGGTATCGCCAAGATTCTCTTTGTCGTGTTCCTGGTGATGTTCATTGCTTCCTTCTTCTTTGGCCGTCGCGGTCGAGGCTGAATATGAGTTTTCCGTTAAAGACACTGGCAGCCGCCCTGCTACTGGGCGGTAGTGCCATGGCAATTGCCGCCAATGACGGCCAGGCACGGGTCAACGAACTCTTGAACGCAGACCCGCAGTACCGTGAAACCTGGCAAGGCGTGGTGAAGAAAGAAGAACGCCTGCCGGAATGGGTGATGAACCTGTCCGGCGATGCCGAACAAATGAATGCCGTTGAAGAGGACGGCGACAAGTATCTGGTGGGACCACTGTGCGAATCACAGGCGACTTGTCTTGACCGACGCTTGATCGTCGCCGTCAGTTTCGACAAGAAAGACGCTTACGCAATGCTGGTCGAAGTGCCTTCCGGGCTCCCGGCCGACAAGTCGCCGACGCGACATGCCACCTACCGTTTCCTCGGCAAACCGGACCAGGGTATGCAGGAGATGTTGATGGAGCAGCTCAAGAAGGATCCGAACTGGTACTGATTTCAGAATACGAAAGAAGCACCGTGCTTCTTTCCTCTGCGCCCACCCGAGGAGGGTTGGCGCATGACCAAGGGGTCGGGATGTTCTGCCTGTTGCAGGGGCGGAGTGACCTACGGGTACAGGGAGTGCCTGCGCAAGGGCCGGGTCAGGAAAAGCTGCGACGCAAGTTCGCCGGTCAAGCATGGCTCGACGAACTTGCGAAGAGCTTGCATATAAGGCTTTAACGAGAGCATTCCCTTCTGTTTTTTCGGCTTCTTGCCAAATCCCCTGTTCCATCACTGGAAAATATTTTTCCCGGTACCTCGCCAGCGACCGTATATCAAAAAAATGAGCCTTCTTTTGTCGCGATGCCTTCGCGCGCGCTGTGAAATTTTCTCCAAAATCCTTCTTTATTCGACTGATCAAAAAACAATCAATCTGCCCTGCAATGGCCGGTACACGGCACTTATGCCTGCCGAAATGTCGTATTCGAACCGATTGCGACGTCGCTTACAGGTAAAAAACCTCATGCCGATTCGGCATAGGGTAGGCGTTTACGGCATTAGACGTCGCTTCCTTGCATCGGAATAGTTGCGCCTTTTTTCGCCTGCCAGAGAGCCATTAACAAGCGCTCCGGGGCTCCTTATACGGGGGCAGACGCACTGACTTTTTCGCCACAAGCGATCCGGTTCAAGCATCTGCCCGAGTCAAACTGAAGTAAGGGTAAAGATATGAAGAAGGCAAAGCTTAGCCTCGCCTGGCAGATCCTCATCGGTCTGGTATTGGGGATTGCAATCGGTGCGCTGCTCAACCATTTCAGTGCCGAAAAAGCCTGGTGGATCAGCAACGTCCTGCAACCAGCGGGCGATATCTTTATCCGTCTGATCAAGATGATTGTGATCCCGATCGTGATTTCTTCGCTGATCGTCGGTATTGCCGGCGTCGGTGATGCGAAGAAGCTCGGCAGCATCGGCCTCAAAACCATCCTCTACTTTGAAGTCGTCACCACTATCGCCATCGTCGTCGGCCTGCTGCTGGCCAACCTGTTCCATCCGGGTGCCGGCATCGACATGAGCACGCTGGGTACTGTGGACATCTCCAAGTATCAGGCAACGGCGGCCGAGGTTCAGCATGAACACGCGTTCATCGAGACCATTCTCAACCTGATCCCGTCCAACATCTTCGCGGCCATGGCTCGCGGTGAAATGCTGCCGATCATCTTCTTCTCGGTGTTGTTCGGTCTCGGTCTGTCGAGCCTCAAGCCTGAACTGCGTGATCCGCTGGTCACCATGTTCCAGGGCGTGTCGGAAAGCATGTTCAAGGTCACTCACATGATCATGAACTACGCCCCTATCGGCGTTTTCGCACTGATCGCGGTCACCGTGGCCAACTTCGGCTTCGCCTCGCTGCTGCCGCTGGCCAAACTGGTGATCCTGGTTTACGTCGCCATTGCCTTCTTCGCCTTCGTGGTGCTGGGCCTGATCGCTCGCCTGTTCGGCTTCTCGGTGATCAAGCTGATGCGCATCTTCAAGGATGAGCTGGTGCTGGCCTACTCCACCGCCTCTTCTGAAACCGTGCTGCCGCGCGTGATCGAGAAGATGGAAGCCTACGGTGCGCCGAAAGCCATTTGCAGCTTCGTGGTACCGACCGGCTACTCGTTCAACCTCGACGGTTCGACCCTGTACCAGAGCATCGCGGCCATCTTCATTGCCCAGCTGTACGGCATCGATCTGTCGATCAGCCAGCAACTGCTGCTGGTGCTGACCCTGATGGTCACCTCCAAAGGCATCGCCGGCGTACCGGGCGTGTCCTTCGTGGTGCTGTTGGCCACCCTGGGCAGCGTCGGTATTCCGCTGGAAGGCCTGGCCTTCATCGCCGGTGTCGACCGCATCATGGACATGGCACGTACCGCACTGAACGTGATCGGCAACGCCTTGGCCGTGCTGGTTATCTCTCGCTGGGAAGGCATGTACGACGACGCCAAGGGCCAGCGCTACTGGAACTCCCTGCCGCACTGGCGCAGCAAAGAGAAGCTGCCGGTTGGTGAAGTTTCCAGCAACTAACGCAATTCCCTGTAGGAGCATGGCTTGCCCGCGATGAACGATAACGCGGAGCAACGGATACACCGAGGCGCCCCAATCGCGGGCAAGCCTTGCTCCTACAGGAGCGGTTGCGCGTCCAGACAAACCCCGGAGAAATCCGGGGTTTGTCGTTTCTGGTCACCCCGCTATCATTCGCGCATCTTTTGGGGGATTTGACTGATGCTTAATGGCCTGTGGCTTGGCTTCTTCATCGTGGCCGCGATATCGGCGCTGGCGCAGTGGCTGATCGGCGGCAACGCCGGGATCTTCGCAGCGATGGTGGAAAGCATCTTCGCCATGGCCAAGCTGTCGGTCGAAGTGATGGTGTTGCTGTTCGGCACCCTTACCCTCTGGCTGGGCTTTCTGCGCATCGCCGAAAAAGCCGGAATCGTCGAGTGGCTGGCCAAAGCCCTCGGCCCGCTGTTTCTGCGCTTGATGCCGGAAGTCCCGCCCGGCCACCCCGCCATCGGCCTGATCACCCTGAACTTCGCCGCCAACGGCCTGGGCCTGGACAACGCCGCGACGCCGATCGGCCTGAAGGCCATGAAAGCCCTGCAGGAACTCAACCCCAGCGCCACCATCGCCAGTAACGCGCAGATTCTGTTCCTGGTGCTCAACGCCTCCTCCCTGACCCTGCTGCCGGTGACGATTTTCATGTATCGCGCCCAGCAAGGCGCGCCCGACCCGACGCTGGTGTTCCTGCCGATCCTGCTGGCCACCAGTTGCTCGACCATCGTCGGCTTCCTGTCGGTGGCCTTCATGCAACGCCTGCGTGTCTGGGACCCGGTGGTGCTGGCATACCTGATTCCCGGCGCGCTCATGCTCGGTGGCTTCATGGCGCTGCTGGGGACAATGTCCGCGGCGGCGCTGGCCGGTTTGTCGTCGATCCTCGGCAACCTGACGCTATTCGGCTTGATCATGCTGTTTCTGATCATCGGCGCAATGCGCAAGGTGAAGGTCTACGAGGCGTTCGTCGAAGGCGCCAAAGAAGGCTTCGATGTGGCGAAGAATCTGCTGCCGTATCTGGTGGCGATGCTCTGTGCGGTGGGTGTGTTGCGGGCGTCCGGCGCGCTGGATTTCGGTCTGGACGGCATCCGTCATCTGGTGGAGTGGGCCGGTTGGGATACGCGATTCGTCGATGCGCTGCCGACCGCCATGGTCAAGCCGTTCTCCGGCAGCGCCGCGCGGGCGATGCTGATTGAAACCATGAAGACCTCAGGGGTCGACAGCTTCCCGGCACTGGTGGCGGCGACGGTGCAGGGCAGCACCGAAACCACGTTCTATGTGCTGGCGGTGTACTTCGGCGCGGTGGGCATCCAGCGGGCGCGGCATGCGGTGGGGTGTGCGTTGCTGGCGGAGCTGGCCGGGGTGCTCGGCGCGATCGGGGTTTGCTACTGGTTCTTCGGATAAAGCAAAAGATCGCAGCCTTCGGCAGCTCCTACAGGTGTACACCTGCCAATGCAGGAGCTGCCGAAGGCTGCGATCTTGGCGATTTCAAGGTTTGACCGGCGCGAATTTTTGCCCTTGCTCAACCGCCCAATTCACCACCTGCGCCGTCAGCTGATCACTGGCCTGGCCAAACCCGGCCACCACCGACGGCACTTTCAGATCGCTCAACGGCTGGCGCACTTCGAAGCGACGGCTGGCGAGGATTCGCTGGTCGTAACCGCGTACCAGCAACGCATCCAGACGCACTATCACGCTGGCGCTGGTGCCTTGGTATTCAGTCTGGAACGCCTGCAACTGGCCGCCCAGCTCCAAGTCTGCGTGGAAAAGACTGTCATCGGTGCTCAGCAACGTCACTCGACCATCACGCTGGAAACCATCAAGCAGACGATTGCGCAGCAGCACCGGCGCCGGATCGCTCCAGCGCGAACCCTTGTAGCTGCTGATCACGTCGCCTTGGGGAATGACCGCAATGTCCGGCCTGTTCAACGCTTCGCTGGCCAAGGGTTTGTTCAGGCGCAACGACCATTGCTGCGCCGCGCCATGACTGCTCGGCGTATTGCTCTGGGCCGAAGGCAAACGATAGACATCGAACGGCTCGGGCTTGGGCAGGATCGAGCAAGAACTGATCAGCATGAAGCCGGCGAGGAGGGCGATACGGGTCAGCTTCATGGGGTGAATTCCTTGTGCTTGTCACTGCCCAACAGGTAACCGCTGGGGTTGGCCTCCAGGCGTTGAGCGATAGCGCGCAGCGAGGTCAGGGTTTCACGCAGCTCGCGCACCGCCGGGGCCAGGCCGTTCAGGCCCTGCATGCCATTGTTGATCGAGTCCTGATTGGCGCTCAGCAATTTGTTGATCGTCGCGCTGCTTTGTTCCAGCGACTTCATCGCGTGCTCAGCGCTGCCGAACATCTGCTTGCCCTGATCGTTGAGCAAGCCGTTGGCATTGCGCATCAGCGCAGAGGTCTGCTCCATCATCGTGCCAGCCTGCTTGCTCAGCGATGCCAGTTGCTGCATGGCCTGACGAATATCGCCGCGCTGCTCGGCAATGACCCCGGTGGTTTGTTCCAGATGATCAAGGGTCTTGCTGATGCGCTCGATGTTCTCCGTGGAAAACATCAGGTTGGCGTTGTGCATCAGCGTGGTCACGCCGGCCATCAGGTCGTTGCTGTCGTTGAGCAAACGGGCGATAGGCGAGGGCGACGCCACGATGGTCGGCAGGTTGCCATCCTTGCCCTTGAGCGTCGGGCTCTGTGGTGTGCCGCCGCTGAGCTGGATGATCGACGTCCCGGTGACACCGGTCAGCGCCAGCTTGGCCTGGGTGTCTTCCTTGACCGGCGTGTCGCCACCCAGACGGATTCGCGCCAGTACCCGGCGCGGGTCTTTGGGGTCCAGGCGCAACGAGATCACATCGCCGACCTTGATCCCGCTGTACTGCACCGAACTGCCGTTGGACAGGCCACTGACGGCCTCGTTAAAGACGATCTGGTAATCCTTGAACTCCCGGTCGACGCTGGACTTGGCCAGAAACAAACCAAAGAGCAGGGCGCCCGCCACCACAATCACGGTGAACAGGCCGATCAATACATGATGGGCTCGGGTTTCCATGTCAGACCTCGTTGAGCTGTTTTGCGGCCGTCAGCGCCGCGCGGCCGCGAGGGCCATGGAAGTATTCGTGAATCCACGCGTCGTCGGTTTCCGACACTTTGTCGATGGCATCCGCCACCAGCACTTTCTTCTGCGCCAGCACCGCCACCCGGTCGGTGATGGTGTAGAGCGTGTCGAGGTCGTGGGTCACCAGGAAAACACTCAGGCCCAGGGCATCGCGCAGGGTCAAAATCAACTGATCGAACGCAGCGGCGCCGATCGGATCGAGGCCGGCGGTGGGCTCGTCGAGAAACAGAATGTCCGGGTCCAATGCCAAGGCCCGGGCCAACGCGGCGCGCTTGATCATGCCGCCAGACAGCGACGCGGGGTATTTATCCGCCGCCGACAGCGGCAATCCGGCCAGGGCCAGCTTCACGGCGGCCAGATGCTCGGCATCGTCGCGACTCAGGCCGGCGTGTTCGATCAGGGGCAGGGCGACGTTCTCGGTCACGGTCAGCGAAGAGAACAGGGCGCCTTTCTGGAACAGCACGCCGAAGCGCCGTTCAATCAGCGAGCGTTCATGTTCCGGCAACGTCGGCAGGTTTTGCCCAAAGACTTTCACCACACCCTCACTGGGCTGGCGCAAACCGACAATGCTGCGCAGCAACACCGATTTGCCGCTGCCGGAACCGCCGACCACGGCGAGGATTTCACCCTTGTACAAATCCAGATCAAGGTTTTCATGCACGCTCTGACGGCCGAAGCGATTGCACAGCCCGCGGACTTCAATCACCGCCTCGGCGGGCGCTCGGGGTAAACGGCTCACCAACTCATCTCCATGAAAAACAGCGCGGCCACGGCGTCGAGCACGATCACCACGAAAATCGACTGCACCACGCTCGACGTGGTGTGCGCACCCACCGATTCAGCGCTGCCGCTGACCTTGAAGCCTTCCAGGCAACCGATCGCGGCGATCAGGAAGGCGAAGATCGGCGCTTTGACGATCCCCACCAGAAAATGCTGAACGCCGATGTCCGATTGCAGCAGCGAGAGGAACATCGCGGGCGAGATATCCAGCGATATCGCACAAACCACGCCGCCGCCGACAATCCCCGAGATCATCGCCAGAAAGGTCAGCATCGGCAACGCGATCAGCAGTGCCAGGACGCGCGGCACCACCAGCAACTCCATCGGGTCGAGACCGAGGGTGCGGATGGCGTCGATTTCTTCGTTGGCCTTCATCGAACCGATCTGCGCGGTGAACGCACTGGCCGTGCGCCCGGCCATCAGGATCGCCGTCAGCAACACGCCGAATTCACGCAGGAAGGCAAACGCCACCAGATCCACCGTGAACACGCTGGCGCCGAAGGTGCTCAGCACCGTCGCCCCGAGAAATGCCACCACGGCGCCCACCAGAAAGGTCAGCAGGGCGACGATGGGCGCGGCATCGAGGCCGGTCTGTTCGATGTGCGCCACCATCGGCGTGATGCGCCAGCGGCTGGGCCGGAACAGTCCACGGACGATGGTTTCCAGAATCAGGCCGACAAAACCCAGCAGTTGCAGGGTGTCCTGCCAAACGGTGTCCACCGCACGGCCAATGCGCGTCAGCAGTTGAATGCCGACGCTGATTTCCGGTTCCTTGATGGGCACACAGAAATCGGTCAGCGATTGGTAGACGGTTTGCAGCAATGCGCGGTCGGCGGAAGAAAGGGTGCAATCGGGATGTTCGGCGGATCGCCCCAGGCGCTCGGAACCCAGCAGCTCCACCAACAGCGAGGCGCCAGCGGTATCGAGGGCGCCGAGGCCATTGAGATCGATGCGAGTGTTGTTGTCGTATTGGCCTTCGAGCTTTTCGCTCAGAAGCTTGAGGTCGGCGTAATGGGCGAGCGTCCAGTCCCCCGTCACCCGTATCTGAGCGGGGGCGTGCGAGGTGTCCAGTTGGGCATTGCCGGCCACTGTATTGCTGGTCATAAGCTCCGTGCTTTTTCGGCTATTTACGCTGACCTACGTAATAGCACGAACTGTCTTACTTTTCTTTGACCGGTGTGCTGTCAGGCACCGTGAAGCGCAACACGCCAATCAACTGGCCGTCTTCGGTCAGTACCCGCACCTGCCATTTGCCCGCCGGATTGCCGGGGAAGTTCTGTTTGTGGGTCCAGGCCCGATAGCCTTCCTTGCGCCCGCCGTGGATGTCGAGCGGGATGCGATCGACCTCTTTACCGTTGAATTGCCAGACATGATAAATCCGCTCGTCCAGGCCTCGCGGCGCGTTGATCGCGGTGTAGGCGTACAAGCCGCCGCCGCGAATCTGCTCGACGCTGACTTCTTCCAGGCTCTTGCCAGGCGTACGGTCCTGCATTTGCGTGCTGATCGCCACGTCGGTCATCCACAATGTCGCCGGCGGCACCCACGAACGCAGGACCCAACCGACGCCGCCGATACCGATGGTGATACTGAGGATCGCCAGCGCATTGCGCACCGTGCGGATCGGGAAGATCGACGCCAGGCTCGGGAACGACAGCAACACGGCGATCCCCAGCGCCCACTTGAAACTCTGCGAGGTGGTCAGGTGCATGATCACCGGCAACGCGGTGAGCAGGGCGGCGAACAGGGTCAGCGTGTGCAACGCCAGAAACGCCCAGCGCCGAGGCGCCAGCCATTTGTAGTAGAGCGGGTCGACGATGGAAATCAGCGCGGCGATGCCCAACAACCCGGTGAAGAACAACTGGCCGCTGTTCCACGTCGTGGTGATGAAGAAGAACGGAAGGACGAAGAACAGGCTTTCCTGATGGATCATCTGCGTCGCATAACGCAGCAATGGCTGGGGAATTTCCCGTTTGAAGATCCGGGTGAACAGCTTGGTCAGGCTGTTTTCCAGCATCAGCCAGATCCAGCTGATCAGCATGATGGTGGTGATCCAGCTCGCCAGCCCCTGCTGACGATCCACCAGAATGAAGCTGCCGACCCCGGAGACAAAGCCACCGAGCGCAATGACCCCGGGGTAGCGCTTCATCAGTTCGAGGATGCGCTGTACGAAGAGGGTCAAGGTCGGCATTCGGGCGGTTCACAGTAGTCGTAGGAAAAATCCCTGACAGGTTACCGCCTCATCATGGGAAATGGTTACTTTCTGCGATGAAAACGCCACGCCACCAGACTGATCACCAGCAAGCCTAACACCCCGGCAATCGCCCACAGCAATTGGTCATCACTGAGTAACGGCTTCTCGATCCGCACATACCCAGGCTGTAGGAGCAGTTCGCGCATCGCCTTGTTCGCCTCAGCGAGGGAAACCGCTTGCAGCTCCTTGGTGGGGTTGGCAAAACGGCCGTCCTCGTAGTCGCCCAGCGCGCTCCAGTAGTAATCGGCCAGCGCGCTGTTGCCTTGCACCGCCCAGGACTGGCGGGCGATGGCGGCCTGTTTGAGGCGATTGAAGGTTTCGGCGTTGAGGCCATCCTTGAGCAATTGAGCCTTCAAGTCATCCAGCACCGTCAGTGCCTCGTCCACATCGTCGCGCTCAAGGTCGGCATTGAGGCTCATGAAACCCACGCCACCGAACACTTCGCGCTCGGCCCAGGGTCCGTAGGACAAGCCGTGCGCCAGCCGTAACTGGCGATACAGCGCCCAGTCCAGATAGTCCTTGAGCAGATCGAAGGTTTCGTCGTGCTGATCCTCCAGCACCGGTTCCGGCACCATCCAGTGCAGCTTGGCCCCGCCACCGACAAAGCCGCGTGCCAGCGTGCGCTCATGGGCGGCGCTGGCCTGGATTTGTGGCAGCGACGGATGGCTGCTCGGCTCAATCGGCACCAACGTGCCGTAAGTTCGTTCCAGATAGGCTGGCAGCAAGCGGTCGAGATCGCCGACCACGATCAGCGTCATGTTGTTGGGCGCGTACCAATCCTTGCGCACTTTCTCCAGTTGTTCGCGGGTCAATTGATCGACTTCGGCACGCTCCTGACATTTCAGTCCGAGCTCCACGGCCAGTTGCTTGCTGGCGGTATGCCCCAGGTCCTGGCGGTCCAGCCAGCGTTGCAAATGCGAGTAATGACCGCCGTCTTCGCGTTCGACCACTTGCTTGGCGGCGTTGATGGCGTTGTCGTCGAAGCGGGTCTGGGTCAGCAACGCCAGCAACAGATCGAGGACTTTGCGCTGGTTTTTCGCCGGGGCTTCGATCACGAACGTGGTGTCGGCATTACTGGTAAAGGCGTTCCATTCGCCGCCCAGCGCTTGCATGCGCTCTTCGAGGCCACCTTCGCCGCTGGCGTCGATGCCGCTGAACAGCAGATGTTCGAGCAGGTGCGGCAATTCTTTCTCGGCGCAGCTGAAATCATCGATACCGACGCCGACCACCAGCCGGATCGCCACATGCCCGCGCTCCGTGCCGGGTTTGAGCAGCAGTTGCAGGCCGTTGCGCAGGGTATAGCCCTCGACCTGAAAGCGATCCAGGGCAAACGAAGGAAATGAGCCGAGCAACAGACAGGCGAACAACAGACAACGCATAACGAGCTTCCATACGGCTAGCGTGAGTTCAACAGACTTCGGGCCACGGCGGACGTTCAGGGAGAATGCGTGATGTCAGTCAAATCGTCGACCACCAGCGCGCCGGTGTCGGAGGTTTCCAGCACCACGTAAGCGCTGCTGCAAAAAAGTGAATTCAGACGCTTCATGTCGGCAATCAACTCCAGATGCAACGAACTGGTCTCGATACTTTGCACGATCTTACGTTGCAAACGGCTGACATGAGCGTGGGCCAAACGCCGTTCCTGTGCGCGAAAGCGACGTTTCTCACGGACCAATTGGCGAGCGCTTTCGGGATCGGCACTGAGGAACACCGACATTCCGAGGCGCAAGTTGGAGATCAGTTGCGTATGCAGCCCGGCCAGTTCCTCCAGGCCCACTTCGGAAAATGAGCGACGCTGCGAGGTTTTCTGCTGCTGGACCTTGCGCAGCATGCGTTCGATCAAATCGCTGGCGAGTTTGAGGTTGATCGCCAACTCGATGATTTCTGCCCAGCGCCGACTGTCCTGATCACTGAGGTCCTCGCGGGGCATTTGCGCCAGATACAGCTTGATGGCGCTGTAGAGCGATTCCACATCGTCGGCCAGGCGACGCACTTCTTGTGTCACTGCGGTTTGCTTGCCGTGCAGCACATCGAGCATGGCCTCCAGCATGTTATCGATCAGGTCACCCATGCGCAGGGTTTCCCGAGCCGCGTTGGCCAGCGCCAAGCTCGGTGTAACCAGTGCCGTAGCGTCAAGGTGTCGGGGTTTGGCAGTGCCGTTGACCTGTGGCCGCTCGGGCAGCACCCAGGCACAAAACCTGGCCATCGGCCCGACACTGGGCAGCAGGATCAGGCAGCGCGCGGTGTTGTAGAGCAGGTGGAAGCCGATGACCATTTCCTGGGGGCTGAAATCCAGGCTGTCGATCCAGTGCACCAACGGGTCGAGTACCGGAATGATCAGCACCAGGCCGATCAGTTTGTACAACAGGCTGCCCAATGCCACCTGGCGTCCGGCGGCGTTCTGCATGCTGGTGCTGAGGAACGCCAGAATACCGCTGCCGATGTTGGCGCCGATCACCAGGCCGATCGCCACTGGCAAGCTGATCACGCTGGCGCCGGCCAGTGTTGCGGTCAGCAGGACCGCCGCGAGGCTGGAGTAGGAAATCATCGCGAACAGCGCACCGACCAGGGCGTCGAGCAGGATGTCGCCGGTCAGCGAAGCGAAAATCACCTTCACGCCTTGGGCGTGGGTGATCGGTGTGGCCGCCTCGACGATCAGTTGCAACGCCAGGATGATCAAGCCAAGGCCAATCGCGACGCGGCCCATTTGGCCCAGTCGCGTCTGTTTGCGCGAGAGGAAGAAAATCACCCCGAGGAAGATCAACAGCGGCGACAGCCATGACAGATCGAAGGTCAGCACCCGCGCCATCAGCGCCGTACCGACATCGGCGCCGAGCATGGTCGCCAGCGCCGGGGTCAGCGCCATCAGGCCCTGGCCGACAAAGGAGGTGACGAGCATGGCGGTGGCGTTGCTGCTTTGGACCATGGCGGTCACCGCGATCCCGGAAACGAACGCCAGCCAGCGTTTGGACATGTTCTGGCCAATGACATGACGCAGGTTGGAACCGTAGACCCGCAGGATGCCGGTTCGGACGATGTGCGTGCCCCAGATCAGCAAGGCCACGGCAGAGAGCAAATTGAGCAGGGTGAGCATACAGGCCCCCTGTGGTGGTAACGCCCCAAAGGGGCAAGTTGACGGTGCCGCGCGACGTTCTACGTTATTTACTTAAGCTGTAGTTGGCTAACGGTCTGGGCGCCAGCATCGCATAGCTAAAGAAGTGATTGAAACAAAACTGTCATGAAAACCCGGTCTTCCAACCGTCCAAAACAACTGTGGGAGCGAGCTTGCTCGCGATTAGGCCCTCACATTCAGCATTGATGTTGAATGATGGACCGCAATCGCGAGCAAGCTCGCTCCCACAGGGGTGTTGCGTACTACAGGGTTATTGACCCGGAATGTCCTTGCGCAGTTTCACCGGATCCTGCTGCTTGCGCTTTTTCGCGATCGCGGTGCGCATCTTGATGTTGATCGCTTCCACCGCCAGCGAGAACGCCATGGCGAAGTAGACGTAGCCTTTCGGTACGTGCACGTCCAGGGATTCGGCGATCAGCACGGTACCGACCACCAGCAGGAACGACAGCGCCAGCATCTTCAGCGACGGGTGCTTGTCGATGAACGCGCTGATGGTGCCCGCAGCCAGCATCATCACCAGAACGGCCACGACAATCGCCGCCACCATGACCGGTACATGGGACACCATGCCGACCGCAGTGATGACCGAGTCCAGCGAGAACACGATGTCGATGATCGCGATCTGGATGATGGTGTACAGGAAATTGCCGCCCTTGCCCGAAGGTTCGTCATTGCTTTCGTCTTCACCTTCCAGCGCGTGGTACATCTCTTGCGAGCTCTTCCACAGCAGGAACAGACCCCCGAAGAACAGGATCAGGTCACGCCCGGAAATGCCCTGGCCGAACACTTCGAACAGGTCGGCGGTAAGGCGCATGACCCAGGTGATCGACAGCAGCAACAGGATCCGCGTGATCATGGCCAGCGCCAGACCGAAAATCCGGGTGCGCGCCTGCATGTGCTTGGGCATGCGGCTGACCAGGATCGAAATCATGATGATGTTATCGATGCCCAGGACGATTTCCAGGGCGGTCAGGGTGAAGAAGGCAACCCAGATTTCAGGGTTGGTCAGCCATTCCATGTGTATTCCTTTGAGCGAGTGTTAAACCACAACGGGCCCGGGCTTCAAACAAGCCTGGACCCGATGTGGTGAGTCTTGGGCTTATAGAGTGCTGAACAGCGGAAAAATCCCCATCAGCAACGCGGCGACCAGTATGCACATGCACACCAGCACTGCCCACTTCAGGGTGAAGCGCTGGTGATCACCAAAATCGATACCGGCCAGGGCCACCAACAGGTAGGTCGATGGTACGAGCGGGCTCAACAGGTGGACGGGCTGACCGACGATCGAGGCACGTGCCATTTCCACCGCGGTTATACCGTAGTGACTGGCGGCTTCGGCAAGTACCGGTAACACGCCGTAATAAAATGCATCGTTCGACATGAAGAACGTGAACGGCATGCTCACCAGCGCCGTGATCACCGCCAGGTACGGGCCGAGGAAATCCGGAATCACCGACAGCAGGCTTTTCGACATGGCATCTACCATGCCGGTGCCCGACAGGATACCGGTGAAGATGCCCGCGGCAAAGATCAGCCCGACCACTGCCAGCACACTACCGGCGTGGGCCGCGACGCGATCCTTCTGCTGTTGCAGGCAAGGATAGTTGACGATCATCGCGATACTGAACGCCACCATGAACAGCACCGGCAACGGCAACAGGCCGGCAATCAGGGTGCACATCAGACCCAGGGTCAGGGCGCCGTTGAACCAGATCAGCTTCGGACGACGGGCATCCGGGAACTGCGAGACGCTGATTTCGCTGTGGTCGATCTCATCGCCCACCAGGTGCAGCTCACCCAGACGCGCACGTTCACGTTTACCGTAGAAGTAAGCGATGGCCAGGATCGCCACCACACCGGCCGCCATCGCTGGAATCATCGGTACGAAGATCGCCGACGGGTCCACGTGCAACGCACTGGCAGCACGAGCGGTCGGGCCGCCCCATGGGGTCATGTTCATCACGCCACCGGCGAGGATGATCAGGCCGGCCATGATCCGCGGGCTCATGCCGATGCGGCTGTAGAGCGGCAGCATGGCGGCCACGCAGATCATGTAAGTGGTCGCGCCGTCACCATCGAGGGAAACGACGAGCGCCAGTACGGCGGTGCCGACCGAAACTTTCAACGGGTCGCCCTTGACCATTTTCAGGATCTTGCGCACGGCCGGGTCGAACAGGCCGGAGTCGATCATCAGGGCGAAGTACAGAATCGCGAACATCAGCATCACGCCGGTTGGCGCGAGTTTGGTGATGCCTTCGAGCATCATCGGGCCGATTTTCGGGCCGAAGCCACCGAACAGGGCGAAGATGATTGGAATCAGGATCAGGGCGATCAGCGCAGACAGGCGCTTGGTCATGATCAGGAACATGAACGTGATGACCATGGCGAAGCCAAGGAAAGTCAGCATGGGAATACTCCAGGCGTAGCGCGGCTAGGGAATGAGCGGATCGGCGATCAGCGCAGAACGGGAAGCACGAGGCGTACGGGCGGAGTTGCAACGAAGCGGCGGATAGAAGAGGACATCAGAATCACCATTGTTGTTGTTAAATGGGCTGTGCGAGCGATAAAACGCTGGCATTGGCCGACCGGTCTGTTGCCGGTAGTGGGGGCGATCCTAATCGGGGAAGCTTTCAGCCAGCTTTCGCCGATGAAAGCGTTGACCGGAAGTACGACCGGTCGTCGGAGCGAGTTGATGCCTTCGCACACATTGCGCCACGAAACACTCCTGTAGGAGCTGCCGGAGGCTGCGATCTTTTGATTTTGATTTTTGAAAGCAAGATCAAAAGATCGCAGCCTTCGGCGGCTCCTACAGAGGCATACGGATCAGGAGGAGACAGCATGGCCAAAATCCATACAGGCGGTTGTCACTGCGGACAACTGCGCTATCAACTCAGCGGGCCGTTGCACGATATCGCCCACTGTCATTGCTCGATTTGCCGACGGGTCAGCGGCGGCATCGTGACCACCTGGATCACCGTGCCCGCATCGGCCTTTCAATGGCTGGCCGGAACACCGGCGCAGTACGACTCTTCATCGACCTGCACGCGATATTTCTGTGGCCACTGTGGGGCGCAACTGGCCTTGACCACTCACCTGAGCCCGGAAAGCATCGACGTGACCATCGCCACTCTCGACCATCCCGAGCTGGCCCCGGCCGAGCGGCACATCTGGACCGACAGCCGCTTGCCGTGGCTACACTTGGACGAGCACTTACCGAGCGAGGCGGAAGAAACCATCTGATCAAAAAATAGACAGGTCCAGCGGGCGAATCGCGCCCATCCAGATCGCATGCTCGGTGTGGTCGAGCAGATCGTCGCCGGTGTCCGGATGCAGGAACACCACCAAACCCTTGCGGTTGAGCGCCAGCCACGGCAGCACTTCGCCAATCAGTTCCGGCCCGAACGCCAGTTGGCAACTCCAGTCCGGGTGCGGGCCGACCGGGCGCTCATGCACGCGGCCCATCTTCAGCGGGAACAATTGCGCCGCTTGCTCGCACAGAGCTCGCGCCTGATCGATGGTGCCGGCGTCGAAATACACATGGGCGTGATAGCCCTTGATCCGTTGCATTGAAATCCCTCTGAACCTGAGTCGAACCCTCACCGTTTGCGGCGTGTCACACGCGATATAGGCAGTGAAGTACGGAGTCCAGCCATGAAAAACGCCGAAACCCCGGTGGTGAAAGTGGTGCTTTATGGTGCCATGAGTAGCCTGGGCAGCGCGCTGATGGCTGAAATGCTGCGGCGCCAGCATGAAGTGATCGCCATTCTCGATAACCTGACGGCGCTCCCGCCGCGTCCGGGCTTACGCACCAAGACCGGCGATCTGTTCGATGCGCAGCGGGTGAAGCAAAGCGTAGCGGGCAGTTCAGCGGTCATCTGTTTACTGGACGCACCCGGCCTGCCGTTCAACAGTGAATACGTAGAAAAATCCATCGTGCCGGGGCCGGTCGAACAGGTGCTGGCGGTAGATGCGCTGATCGACGGCATGCAGGCAGCCAACATCAACCGATTGTTTCTGGTGGGGAATTTCGATGTGCTCGACGATCCGGAAACCGAGGACAGCCTGCAACGCCACGCCGCCGACGAAATCCGCGAAGCGCTGCAAAGCAGTGCCTTGCAGTGGACGCTGGTGAATGCTCCGCGCGGGGTGGCGGGTCTGACCATTGAGCACTTCAGCCAGGTCACTGGCAATCTGGAGCCGGGACTGGCCGAACCGCTCGAACGACTGGCCCGCACCGCTACGGGCATCGCCGATGAAATGCAGCTGAATTTGCACATCGGCGAGCACGTCAATTTCATCGCGACTTCATAGCCTTAAAAGATCGCAGCCTGCGGCAGCTCCTTGGAGCGCATACTCCTGTAGGAGCTGCCGCAGGCTGCGATCTTTTGATTTTCAAACCGCAATCGACGGCAACGCCAACCCGTTGAGCGATTGGGCACTGCTGGCCTGCTCGGCCATCAACCAATCGACAAACTGCTGGATCAGCGCCCCACGTCGTTTGCGCTGGGGCAGAACCACATAATAGCCCAACCGGGACATCACCGTTTCGCCGATCGGACGGCACAACAAACCTTGCGCCAGCAAGTTATCCACAAGGTGCCGCCAACCGATGGCCACGCCCTGACCGCCAATCGCGGCCTGAATCAACAAGGTGTAATTGTCGAAGCGCAGTTGTCCGGGGGCCGGAGGCGAGGTGATGCCCAACTCGCGAAACACGCCGCTCCAGTCGAACCAGTTGCTACTGTTTTCCCCTCGCAAGTGCAGCAACGGAAACTCCAACAACGATTGGGCAGGCAAGGGCAGGGCACGCTCGTTCAACAGTTGCGGACTGCACACAGGAAACACTTCTTCGCTGAACAGCCAATGGCTTTCGCCCTGTTTGAAGCGCCCATCGCCGAACAACACCGCCACATCGATATCGGTACGTAACATGTTGTGACTGCGCTCGCTGGTAACGAGGCTGACGTCGACCTGAGGATTGGCCGCGTGGAAGCGGTGCAGCCGTGGCATCAGCCAATAGGCGGCGAAGGCGAAATCGGTCGCGACTTGCAGCACTTCGTGTTGATGCTGTGCACTGATCGCACTCAATCCAGAGTCGATTTGCTGCAATCCGAGTTGAACCTGCTCGAAAAGGATCGTCCCGACTTCCGTCAACTCGATACCGCGGTAGATGCGGTCGAACAGTCGAGTGGCGAGTTGTTCCTCCAACCGCTTGATCTGCTGGCTGATGGCCGGTTGCGTCGTACCCAGTTCAATCGCCGCTGCCGTGAAGCTGCGTTGTCGCGCCGCCGATTCGAAAGCGCGGAGCAAATCCAGAGACAGGTCACCGAGGGCGTCATACATAAGCTGTGCTTATCCTAGTCATTGCCGCGCATGGGCTTTACCGCAAAAGTTGTGGGTTTCATCCTCGATCCCAGCACTCTCGCATAAACATCCACTATGGAATGCCGCGATCACATGAAGCGCAAGAACATTCTTTTCATCATGGCCGATCAAATGGCCGCGCCAATGTTGCCGTTCTACGGCCCATCGCCCATCAAACTACCGAATTTGAGCCGCCTCGCCGTACAAGGCGTGGTGTTCGACGCCGCTTACTGCAATAGCCCGTTGTGCGCGCCGTCGCGTTTTACCCTGGTCAGCGGCCAGTTGCCGAGCAAGATCGGCGCCTACGACAACGCGGCGGATTTCCCCGCCGATGTGCCGACTTATGCACACTACCTGCGGCGTCTCGGCTACCGCACCGCGCTGTCGGGCAAGATGCATTTTTGCGGCCCGGACCAGTTGCATGGCTATGAGGAACGTCTGACCAGCGATATCTATCCGGCCGACTACGGTTGGGCGGTGAACTGGGATGAGCCGGATGTGCGTCCGAGCTGGTATCACAACATGTCGTCGGTGCTGCAAGCCGGGCCGTGCGTACGCACCAATCAGCTGGATTTCGACGAAGAGGTGGTGTTCAAGGCCCAGCAATACCTGTTCGATCACATTCGCGAGGATGGCGACCAGCCGTTCTGTCTGACCGTTTCGATGACGCACCCACACGACCCGTACACGATTCCCAAGGCATTCTGGGATCTGTACGACGATGCCGATATCCCATTGCCTACAACGCCAAATCAACATGAACTCGATCCGCATTCCCAACGTTTGCTCAAGGTTTACGACCTGTGGGATAAACCGTTGCCTGTGGATAAGATTCGCGATGCGCGCCGCGCTTACTTCGGTGCTTGCAGCTATATCGATAGCAACGTCGGCAAACTCCTGCAAACTCTCGAGGATACCGGGCTGATCGACGACACCATCATCGTCTTCTCCGGCGACCACGGTGACATGCTCGGCGAGCGTGGCCTCTGGTACAAAATGCACTGGTATGAAATGGCCGCGCGAGTCCCCCTGTTGATAAGTGCGCCAGGGCAATTCGGCGCTGGACGGGTCAGCGCCTCGGTATCCACCGCCGACCTGCTGCCGACCTTCGTTGAACTGGCGGGCGGCACACTGGAACCAGGCCTGCCGCTCGACGGTCGATCGCTGGTGCCGCATTTGCAGGGGCAGGGTGGGCACGACGAAGTGTTTGGCGAGTACATGGCCGAAGGTACCATCAGCCCATTGATGATGATTCGCCGGGGCGCCTACAAATTCATCTACAGCGAAGACGACCCTTGCCTACTCTTCGACGTACACAATGACCCGCGCGAACTGGAAGAACTCAGTCAGTCGCCACAACATCGTCAGCTTTTCGACGATTTTCTCGCCGAAGCGCGGGCTAAATGGGATATTCCGGCGATCCACCAACAGGTGCTCGCGAGCCAGCGGCGTCGACGTTTCGTCGCCGACGCCCTGACCATCGGCAAGCTGAAGAGCTGGGATCACCAGCCGCTGGTGGACGCCAGTCAGCAATACATGCGTAACCACATCGACCTCGACGATCTGGAGCGTAAAGCACGTTATCCACAACCCTGCCAAAACCAATAATGTTAAGGGGAAGTCCATGCAAAGGTTATCCACAGTACTGACGGTCGGGCTCTTGGCTCTGGGCAGTGCATCGGCTTTCGCCGATCAATGCGAGACGGTGAAAATGGCCGATCCAGGCTGGAGCGACATCGCCGCGACCAACGCCATCACCGGGTTTCTGCTGGACGGCATGGGCTACAAGGCCAAGGTGGATACCCTCGCGGTGCCGATCACCTTTGGCGGGCTCAAGGACGGCCAGGTCGATGTGTTCCTGGGTAACTGGATGCCGGCGCAGCAGGGCTTCTATGACAAGTTCGTGGCCACCGGCGATGTCACGCAATTGGCGAAAAACCTCGACGGCACCGAATTCACCCTCGCTGTCCCGGACTATGTATGGGACGCGGGTGTGCATAACTTTGCCGACCTGAACAAATACGCTGACAAGTTCGATCACAAGATCTACGGCATCGGCTCCGGCGCACCGGCGAACATCTCGCTGCAAGAGATCATCAAGAAAAACGATTTCGACATGGGTCAGTGGAAACTGGTTGAGTCCAGCGAACAGGCAATGCTGGCCGAAGTGGCCCGCGCGGTGAAGAAACAGAAGTTCGTGACCTTCCTCGGCTGGACCCCGCACCCGATGAACGTGCAGCTGAAAATGCACTACCTGAAGGGCGGCGAAAAATACTTCGGCGACACCGGCAGCGTTCACACCCTGACCCGCAAAGGTTATGCACAGGCCTGCCCGAACGTTGGCAAGCTGCTGACCAACCTGAATTTCACCCAGGAGATGGAAAACAGCATCATGGCCGAGGTGGTGAACAAGAAAGTCAGCAATGCTGACGCCGCCAAAGCGTGGATCAAGGCCAACCCGGCGGTGCTGGATAAATGGCTGGATGGCGTGAAGACCGTGGATGGCAAGGATGCGTTGCCGGCCGTAAAAGCCAAGCTCTAGAACCCATGCAAGCTGCTACAGATTGCATTACGTCCTGATACTCTTTCGTAAAACCCCAACCGAGAGGACCCATGGCCTTCCCCAGCCGCCATTCACTCTTCCCCTTCCTTTCCTGGTTGCCCCGGCAAACCCGCGCCAGCGTCGGGCGTGACCTGATCGTCGGTCTCAGCGGCGCGATTCTCGCGTTGCCGCAATCCATTGCCTACGCACTGATTGCCGGTCTCCCACCGGAGTACGGTCTGTACGCGGCAATCATTCCGGTGCTGATCGCTTGTCTTTGGGGTTCATCGTGGCATTTGATCTGCGGTCCTACGGCGGCCATCTCCATTGTCCTGTACGCCAGCGTCAGTCCTCTGGCCGTGCCGGCGACGCAGGACTACGTGATGTTGATCCTGCTGCTGACGTTCCTGGCCGGGATTTTCCAGTGGTTGTTGGGATTACTGCGCTTTGGTGCGCTGGTGAATTTCGTTTCTCATTCGGTGGTACTCGGTTTCACCCTCGGCGCGGCGGTGGTGATTGCCGTCGGCCAACTGCCCAATCTGCTGGGGCTCGACTTGCCCAGCCAGGCCACGGCGCTGGACAGTTTCATCACGCTGTTGCGCCATCTCAGCGAAGTGGACAAACCCTCGCTGGTGCTAGGGCTGGCGACGGTGGTGGTGGGCATAGTCCTCAAGCTGTGGCTACCGCGCTGGCCGACGCTGCTGATCACGCTGGTGCTGGGCGCATTGCTGGTCTGGCTCTGGCCATCGATGTTCGGCCATGTGCAATTGGTCAGCGCATTCACCGGAAAACTGCCGCCTTTTAGCCCATTACCGCTCGATCTCGATCTGATCCTGCGTCTGCTGCCGAGCGCCGTGGCAGTGGGCATGCTCGGGTTGGTGACAAGTTTGTCGATCGCCCGCTCAATTTCTGCACGTTCGCAGCAATTACTCGACGCGAACCAGGAAGTTCGCGCCCAAGGCCTGTCGAATATCGTCGGTGCGTTTTTCTCCGGATCGCTGTCGGCAGGCTCCTTCACCCGGTCGGGCCTGAGTTACGAAGCGGGCGCATGTTCGCCACTGGCTGGGATTTTTTCGGCGCTGTGGGTGGCGCTGTTCGCTATTTTCGGCGCCAGCCTGATCGCGCATATCCCGATTCCGGCCATGGCCGGCAGTATTCTGCTGATCGCCTGGGGCCTGGTGGACCATCGCGGCATTCGCGCATTACTGCGGGTCAGCCGCGCCGAGTTCGTGGTCATGGCCCTGACCTGTGTCGCTACGCTGCTGCTGGAATTGCAGACGGCGATCTACGCCGGGGTGTTGGCCTCGCTGTTTTTCTACCTCAAACGCACCTCGCAACCGCGGGTACAACATCTGCGCGACGGCGATGAAGACATTCTGCGAGTCGGCGGTTCGATCTTTTTCGGCGCCAGCCATTACCTGCAAGTACGCCTGCAACGCATGCACGGCGCACGCGTGGTGATCGAGGCGCAGCAGATCAACTTCATCGACTATTCAGGCGTGGAGATGCTGCATCAGGAAGCACGGCGGTTATTGCGCCAGGATCGCAGCCTGACCTTGCGCCAGGCTCGGCCGCAGGTGGTGGATGAATTGAGGAAGCTGGAAGGGGCGGAGAAATGCCCGATTCGGTTTGAGGATTGAAAAGATCGCAGCCTTCGGCAGCTCCTACATGAGATTTGTACCCATCCTGTAGGAGCTGCCGAAGGCTGCGATCTTTCGATTTTAAAGGGCGAGTTGCCGGCGAAGTTCGGCCAACACCGGCGCCGTATCCGGCCGTACTTCGCGCCACAGGAAGAACGCTTCCGCCGCTTGCTCAGCGAGCATCCCCAACCCATCCATCGACACCGCCGCGCCATGTTCGCTGGCCCAACGGCAGAACGAGGTCGGTTCCTTGCCGTACATCATGTCGTAGCAAACCGTTTTGCCCGGTTCGATCAGGCTGGCGGCAATCGGCGGCACATCGCCCGCCAGGCTTGCGGAGGTCGCGTTGATGATCAGGTCCACCGACTCCTGCAACCAGTCGTAACCACTGGCCGACACCGGCCCCAGATCGCAAAACAATTCCGCCAGCAGCTCGGCCTTGTCCACTGTACGGTTGGCGATGATCACCGACGCCGGTTGCTCGGCGAGCAACGGTTCCAGTGCACCGCGCACCGCGCCACCGGCGCCCAACAACAGGATGCGTTTGCCCTTGAGGCTGAACCCGGCGTTGACCGTCAGGTCCCGCACCAGTCCGGCGCCGTCGGTGTTGTCACCCAACAGAGTGCCATCGTCCAGTTTGCTCAGAGTGTTCACCGCGCCGGCTCGTTGCGCCCGCGCGGTCAGGTTGTTGGCCAGACGATAGGCCTCTTCCTTGAACGGCACCGTCACATTCGCCCCACGACCCTCGAGGAAAAATGCCCGGGCACAGCCGGAAAAATCGTCGAGGGGCGCCAGCAAAGTGCTGTAGTCGAGTTTCTGTGCGGTCTGCTCGGCAAACAGGCGATGAATCAGCGGTGATTTGCTGTGGCCAATCGGGTTACCGAAAACGACATAACGGTCCATCAACATTCCTCTCAGGCCTCAGCCAACCAGTCGCGGTCTTGCAGGAAATACTCGGTCAGGCGCGCTTCTGCGCTGCCAGGTTCGGCTTTCCAGTCATAACCCCAGCGTACTTGCGGCGGCAGGGACATGAGGATCGACTCGGTACGCCCGCCCGATTGCAGGCCGAACAGCGTGCCGCGGTCGTAGACCAGGTTGAACTCGACGTAGCGCCCGCGGCGATACTCCTGGAATTCCCGCTGTTTCGCGGTGAATGCCTCGTGCTTGCGCCGCTGCAGGATCGGCAGGTACGCATCGATGTACGCGTCACCGATGGCGCGCATGAAGGCGAAACTGGTGTCGAAGTCCCACTCGTTCAGGTCATCGAAAAACAGGCCACCGATGCCCCGTGGCTCGTGGCGATGCTTGATGTGGAAGTAACTGTCGCACCAGGCTTTGTAACGCGAGTAGACGTCCGCGCCGAACGGCGCGCAGGCCTGCTCGGCGACACGGTGCCAGTGAATGCAATCTTCTTCATTGCCGTAGTAAGGCGTCAGGTCGAAGCCGCCGCCGAACCACCAGACCGGCTCTTCGCCTTCCTTTTCAGCGATGAAAAATCGCACGTTGGCGTGGGAAGTCGGCACATGCGGGTTGTGCGGGTGGATCACCAGCGACACGCCCAGGGCTTCGAAGCCGCGCCCGGCCAATTCCGGCCGATGGGCGCTGGCGGACGGTGGAAGACCGCTGCCGAAGACATGGGAAAAGTTGACGCCGCCCTTTTCGATGACCGTACCGTTTTCGATTACGCGGGTGCGACCGCCACCGCCGGCAGGCCGGGTCCAGGCGTCTTCGACGAAGCGCGTGCCAACGTCTTCGGCTTCCAGGGCGGCACAGATTCGGTCTTGCAGGTCGAGCAGGTAGGCTTTTACGGCCTCGGTGCGGGTCGTCATGTCATCACCTTGAATCGGGCGAAGCTACGCGGCGGTTTACAAGGCCGGCAGCAAATTGCTGCGTAGGATAACACTGCACCTTGTTCCGTCGCAGTTGACGAAGATCAAGCTTAGGAGTCCGATAGGGCGCTTCGCATTTACACAATCAGCAACGATCCCAGGAGAGTGCAGATGGCAAAGCGTATCCAGTTCCGTGCCCACGGCGGCCCCGAAGTGCTTGAGTATGTGGATTACCAACCCGCCGCGCCGGGTCCGAAGGAAGTCCGCGTGAGCAACAAGGCCATCGGCCTGAACTTCATCGATACCTATTACCGCAGCGGTCTCTATCCGCCACCGTCCTTGCCATCGGGCGTGGGTTCGGAAGGCGCAGGCGTGGTCGAAGCGGTCGGCAGCGATGTCACTCGCTTTAAGGTCGGTGATCGCGTGGCGTATGGCAGCGGCCCGTTGGGTGCCTACAGCGAGATTCACGTTTTGCCCGAAGCCAATCTGGTGAAACTGCCGGACGCCATCAGTTTCGAACAGGCTGCCGGCGTCATGCTCAAAGGCCTGACTGTGCAGTACCTGTTGCGTCAGACCTATGAACTCAAGGGTGGCGAAACCATCCTGTTCCACGCCGCTGCCGGCGGCGTCGGCTCCCTGGCCTGCCAATGGGCCAAGGCCTTGGGCGTGAAGTTGATCGGCACGGTGAGTTCTGCGGAGAAAGCCGCGCTGGCGAAGGCCAACGGTGCATGGGCAACCATCGACTACAGCCATGAAAACGTCGCACAACGCGTACTGGAATTGACTGACGGCAAAAAAGTCCCGGTGGTGTACGACGGCGTCGGCAAGGACACCTGGCTGACGTCACTCGACAGCGCTGCGCCACGGGGATTGGTGGTGAGCTTCGGCAATGCGTCGGGTGCGGTGGACGGGGTGAACCTGGGGATTCTGGCGGGGAAGGGCTCGTTGTACGTCACCCGGCCGACGCTGGGAACCTACGCCAACAACGCCGAGAACTTGCAGCGCATGGCTGATGAATTGTTCGAGATGATCATCAGCGGCAAGGTGAAGGTGGATATCAGCCAGACGTTTTCACTGGCGGATGCAGCGAAGGCACAGACCGAGTTGTCGGCACGGCGTACGACTGGCTCGGTTGTTTTATTGCCCTGATATTTCCATCACCTGGTTGGGCCTCATCGCGGGCAAGCCCGCTCCCACAGTGGCTGCTGGTGCTCACAAAACTTGTGTTCACCGCTAATCCTTGTGGGAGCGGGCTTGCCCGCGATTGGGCGCGCCTCGGTCTCAATCCGGGCGCACAACGTGGCCCGTCGCCAGATCCCGAATCACACTCGGATTCTTGCGCCCGCCCAGCATCCCGCCGAGCACCATATCAACCTGACCACGGAAGTACTGCTCGACGCGAATCCGCGTACGCGCCGCCGGCCGGCCTTGCGGGTTGGCGGAAGTCGACACCAATGGCCCGACCAGCGCGCACAATTCCCGCACTTGCGGATGATCACTGACCCGCAGCGCCACCGTTTCATGCACGCCGGTAATCCACTGCGGCAACAGGTTCTGATGCGGCACCAGCCATGTGTTCGGCCCCGGCCAGGTGCTGGCCATGCGATCCATCCACAGTTCAGGGAAGTCTTCGAAGAGGAAGTCGAACTGGCGAATGTTGTCCGCGACCAGGATCAGGCCCTTATCCACAGACCGACCCTTGATCAGCAGCAGCCGCTCGACTGCTTCTTCGTCCCACGGGTCGCAACCCAGACCCCAGACGGCTTCGGTTGGGTAGGCAAGCACCGCCCCTGCGCGAATGGCTCGTGCGGCTTGTTGCACACGCCAACTGTTGACCATGAAAAACTCTCCAGAATAAGGCTCTGCGCAGTTTACCGATCTTCCTTATAAAACCTAGCTCACCCGCGCAAACCAGCGCCCGTTTTCACACACGGCGCTGCCGTCCATTTCCAGTTCGGTCAGCGCCACCAGCACCTTGGGCAACGTCCAGCCGCTGGCATCGGCCAAGGCTTCGCTGGTGTGGGGCGCGGCGTGGAGCAACTTCAATAGGGGATGACGCGTATCCACGACAGACGTTTCTGTGGATGACGACAGTTGTTGCCAGCCACGTAGCGCTTCGAGGATATGCTCGACAGTCTCCACCAGCACCGCGCCGTCGCGGATCAACTGATGGCAACCCTTGGCGCCCGGGTGATGGATCGACCCCGGAATCGCATACACCTCGCGCCCCTGTTCCGCCGCCAGCCTTGCGGTGATCAACGAACCGCTGGCGACACTGGCCTCGACCACCAGCACGCCCAGGGACAAACCACTGATGATGCGATTGCGTCGCGGGAAGTTGCTGGCGCTGGGGCCGGTGTCCAGCGGGAACTCCGAAAGCACCGCGCTGCCCGACGCGATCATGGCGTCTGCCAGTCGTCGATTGCGCTGTGGATAAAACTTTTCCAGCCCCGTGCCGAGCACGCCGATCGTTTGCGCGCCAACGTCCAGCGCCGCCTGATGCGCGGCGGCGTCGATGCCCAGCGCCAGACCGCTGGTGATGACAAAACCGGCACCGGCCAGACTGCGGGAAAATGCGGCGGCAGTGTCCATGCCCGGTCTTGAAGCGCGGCGACTGCCTACCATCGCCAGCTGTGGTTTTTCCAGGATGCCCGGATCGCCCGCCACGAATAACATCGGCGGGGCATCGCTGATTTCTGCGAGCAGCGCCGGGTAGTCAGGCTGGTCCCACATCAATAAATGCTGGGCCGGACGCTCTAGCCAGGCCAATGCATGGCTCGCACCATCACGAACTTCAGCGCAGCGCCTGGCTTCGGAACATGCCAGCGGCAAACCCAGGGCACGCCAGGCACTGGCCGGCGCGCTGATGGCTTTGGACGCCGAGCCGAAGGCTTCCAGCAACTTCTTGAACCGCGCCGGGCCGAGTTCCGGCAACCGGTGCAAGCGTAAACGAGCTTCCAGTTCCGCAGGGGAAACCGGTGCAACAGTAGGCAGTGGCATGGATCGTCCTTGATCGTTATAAGCACCCGTCGAAGCGGGAATAAGCTGTGGATAACTCTGTTGGTAACTTGTGAAGCAAGCTTACGGATTTCGCACCTTGTCCATCACCGCCAGCGAGCGCGAAGCGTTGAGCACCAGTCCGTAACTGAGCTTGTCGTAGGTGCGGAAAACCATCAGCAGGCCGGCACGTTCATCCGGAACCTTGAGCGGCTGGCCAGTGATCCGGTCACGCACGGTTTCGCCGGTCTTCATCACCACCAGCATATTGCCTTCAGCGAGGCCATCACGTTGCCCCTTGTTCAACGTGACCACGTCCATGGCACCGATCTGCGTCACGCCGCGCGGTACATCGATGATCAGGCCATTGATTTCGCTGCCCGGTTCGCTGGGCGTGAACGTCGAATTGATCGAACGTTCTTCGCCGCTGAACAAACGGTCGCCGAGGCGCACTTCCTGGGTTGTGCGTCGCAAACTCAGCGTAGCGACGTCGCCTTCGGTGGCAATGATCTCGCCACCACCGATGTCATCGGCGTTGATCCCCAGAAACTCCCGGGTCTGCGGATCGGTATAGACCTTGCCCTGACGGAAGATGCCGTACACAGGTTGTGCCGGGTCGAAGTGGCCGCGGGCAAAGACGCGATCCCCGGCGCCGCTGAGCACCCGTTCGGCATCACCGGCCACGATGTAGGGCGCCTTGTCGAAATCCTCGGCCTTGTCGACGATGCGGTTGCTGAGCAGAAAGCTGTTGATCGACTTCAGCGCAATGCTCGGGATGGCCTCGGTTACCGGGCTGGTGCGCACCTGTGGCGACAGTTTTATGGTCGGAATATGTTCCTTCGGTGGCACTTGCCCGTGCGCCCAACCTGCCGAGGCCAGAAGGAGCAGGGCGAGTAGTGATTTCCTCATGCGGTGAATCCCTTTATTATGTACGTTCGCGTGAAACGCCAGAGCCGTCAGTGGCTCGCTCCCGGCTTGCTTATGAAGAGAAGGGAGCTACGTTTTACAAAGGTAGCCTGCATCTTCGGACCCGCCAGGCCACCGCCCCGACCTTACTTCACACGTGCAGTCATCAAGCTTATGGCCATTTTGAACATCCTCGAATTCCCTGACCCGCGCCTGCGCACTATCGCCAAACCGGTGGCCGTAGTGGACGACGAAGTGCGTCAGTTGGTCGACGACATGTTTGAAACAATGTATGAGGCACCGGGCATCGGCCTCGCCGCGACCCAGGTCAACGTGCACAAACGTATCGTCGTGATGGACCTTTCCGAAGACCGCACCGAGCCGCGAGTGTTCATCAACCCCGAGCTCGAACCGCTGACCGACGACATGGGCCAGTATCAGGAAGGCTGCCTTTCCGTGCCGGGCTTCTATGAAAACGTCGATCGCCCGCAACGGGTCAAGGTCAAGGCGCTGGACCGCGACGGCAAGCCTTACGAACTGATCGCCGAAGATTTGCTCGCGGTGTGCATCCAGCACGAATGCGACCACCTCAATGGCAAATTGTTCGTCGATTACCTGTCCACGCTCAAACGCGACCGCATCAAGAAGAAACTGGAAAAGCTTCATCGCCAGAACGCTTGATGCCCATCTTCAAAGGCTTGCTGCGGCAAGCCTTTTTCTTTTCAAGAGACTTCATGAATGACTGAGCCACTGCGCATTGTCTTTGCCGGCACCCCGGAATTCGCCGCCGAACACCTCAAGGCCCTGCTGAGCAGCCCTTACGAGATCGTCGCGGTCTACACCCAACCGGATCGTCCGGCCGGTCGCGGGCAAAAACTGATGCCGAGCCCGGTCAAGCAGTTGGCCCTGGAAAACAATATCCCGGTGCTGCAACCGCCAACCCTGCGCAACGAAGATGCTCAGGCTGAACTCGCGGCGCTTAAGCCGGACTTGATGGTGGTGGTCGCCTACGGCCTGATCCTGCCGCAAGTCGTACTGGATATTCCGCGCCTGGGTTGCATCAACAGCCATGCTTCGCTGCTGCCGCGCTGGCGCGGTGCGGCGCCGATCCAGCGTGCCGTGGAAGCGGGCGACGCTGAAAGTGGCGTGACCGTGATGCGCATGGAAGCAGGCCTGGATACCGGGCCGATGCTGCTGAAAGTCACCACGCCGATCAGCGCCGAAGACACTGGCGGCAGCCTCCACGACCGTCTGGCCGAAATGGGTCCACCGGCGGTAGTTCAGGCGATTGCCGGCCTCGCTGCCGGGACGCTGGAAGGCGAAGTGCAGGACGACAGCCTCGCCACCTACGCGCACAAATTGAACAAGGAAGAAGCGCGCATCGACTGGACTCGCCCGGCGGTTGAGCTGGAGCATCTGGTCCGCGCCTTCAACCCGTGGCCGATTACCCACAGCACGCTGAACGGCGAAGCCCTGAAGGTGCTGGCGGCGAACCTGGCCGAAGACAAAGGCGCACCCGGTGAAATCCTCAGCGCCAGCAAGGACGGCCTGATCGTCGCTTGCGGCGAACAGGCTTTGTGCCTGACTCGCCTGCAATTGCCCGGCGGCAAGGCGCTGAACTTCGCTGACCTGTTCAACAGCCGTCGTGAGAAATTCGCCACCGGAACCGTGCTCGGTCAAGCGGCGGACGCTCAATGAACCCGCGTCTGGCCGCCGCCAAGGCACTCGCCGCTGTCCTGAACGGAAAAGCTTCGCTCAACAGCTCGCTACCCACGCAACTGGACAAGGTCGAGGACCGTGATCGCGGTTTCACCCAGGATCTGGCGTTCGGCACCGCTCGCTGGCAGCCGCGTTTGTCGGCGCTGGCGGCCAAGTTGCTGCAAAAACCATTCAAGGCTGCCGACGCCGATGTCGAGGCGCTGCTGCTGGTTGGCCTCTACCAATTGCTCTACACCCGTGTCCCGGCCCATGCCGCTATCGGTGAGACTGTCGGTTGTGCCGACAAGCTTAAAAAACCTTGGGCCAAAGCCTTGCTCAACGCTGTGCTGCGTAACGCTCAGCGCGAAAGCGAAACGATTTTCGCCGAACTGGAACGCGATCCCGTGGTGCGCACCGCCCACCCGCGCTGGCTGCAAAAATCCCTGAAAGCATTCTGGCCAGAGCAATGGGAAGCCATCTGCGCGGCGAACAACGCGCATCCGCCGATGATCCTGCGGGTCAACCGCCGTCATCACAGCCGCGATGCTTATCTCGGCTTGCTGACCGACGCTGGCATCGCCGCCACACCGTGCGTCTACAGCCGCGACGGCATCGTCCTCGAAGCCGCCGCCGACGTGCGCAGCCTGCCGGGTTTCGCCGAAGGCTGGATCAGCGTGCAGGACGAAGCTGCGCAACTGGCCGCCGATCTGCTTGATCTGGCGCCGGACCAGCGAGTACTCGACGCCTGCTGTGCACCGGGTGGCAAGACTTGCCACATCCTCGAAGCCGAACCAAAACTGGCCGGCGTGGTGGCGGTGGACCTGGAAGCCAAGCGTCTGGTGCGAGTCCGCGAGAACCTCGAACGCCTGAAACTGAGCGCCGAACTGATTGCCGCCGACGGCCGCGACACCCAGGCATGGTGGGATGGCAAACCGTTCCAGCGCATCCTGCTCGACGCGCCATGCTCGGCCACCGGCGTGATTCGCCGTCACCCGGACATCAAGCTGACCCGCCAACCCGACGACATTGCCGCACTCGCCGTGCTGCAAGGCGAGCTGCTCGACGCCATGTGGATAACTCTGGAAGTGGGCGGCATTCTGCTCTACGCCACGTGCTCCACATTGCCGACCGAGAACACCGAAGTCATCGAAGCCTTTCTCGCCCGCACACCGGGCGCCCGTGAACTGGACCTCGCCACGGCGGCCGGCATCAAGCAGCCCCATGGTCGCCAGTTGCTGGCCCAGGAAGGCGGCCACGACGGGTTCTACTACGCCAAGCTGATCAAGATTGCCGCCGCGCGCGGTTAACCGGTTTAAGGGAGTGACTGGATGAAAATCATCATCCTCGGCGCAGGGCAGGTCGGCGGTTCGCTGGCGGAACATTTGGCCAGCGAGGCCAACGACATCACCGTGGTCGACACCGATGGCGAACGCCTGCGTGATCTCGGCGATCGGCTGGATATCCGCACCGTACAAGGTCGCGGCTCGTTCCCGACCGTGCTGCGCCAAGCCGGGGCCGATGACGCCGACATGCTGGTCGCCGTGACCAACAGCGATGAAACCAACATGGTTGCTTGTCAGGTCGCCCACACCTTGTTCCACACCCCGACCAAAATCGCCCGGGTTCGCGAAGCCGCGTACCTGACCCGCGAAGAACAGCTGTTCCAGAACGAAGCGATTCCGGTGGACGTGCTGATCAGCCCGGAACAAGTGGTGACCAACTACATCAAGCGCCTGATCCAGCATCCGGGCGCCTTGCAGGTGATCGACTTCGCCGAAGGCAAGGCGCAACTGGTGGCGGTGCGGGCTTACTACGGCGGGCCGTTGGTGGGCCAGCAGCTGCGGCAGTTGCGCGAGCACATGCCGAACGTCGAAACCCGCGTCGCGGCGATTTTCCGTCGCGACCGGCCGATCCTGCCGCAAGGCGATACGGTGATCGAGGCCGACGACGAAGTATTTTTCATCGCCGCCAAAGCGAACATTCGCGCAGTGATGAGCGAAATGCGTCGCCTCGACGAGACCTACAAACGCATCGTCATCGCCGGTGGCGGGCAGATCGGTGAACGTCTGGCCGAGGCCATCGAAAGCCGTTACCAGGTGAAGATCATCGAGATGAACCCGGCACGTTGCCGCCATCTCTCGGACCACCTCGACAGCACCGTGGTGTTGCAGGGCAGCGCCTCGGATCGTGACCTGCTGCTGGAAGAGAACATCGCCGACGCCGACCTGTTCCTGGCCCTGACCAACGATGACGAAGCCAACATCATGTCGTCGCTGCTGGCCAAGCGTCTGGGTGCGAAGAAGGTGATGACCATCATCAACAACCCGGCCTACGTCGATCTGATCCAGGGCGGCGACATCGACATCGCCATCAGCCCGCAACTGGCGACCATCGGCACCTTGCTGGCCCACGTGCGCCGTGGCGATATCGTCAGCGTGCACTCACTACGCCGGGGCGCGGCGGAGGCCATCGAGGCCATTGCCCACGGCGATTCAAAATCCAGCAAGGTCATCGGCAAGGCCATCGAGAACATCGGCCTGCCGCCGGGCACCACCATCGGTGCGATCATTCGCGACGAAGAAGTGATTATCGCCCATGACGACACCGTGATCGAAACCGGCGACCATGTGATTTTGTTCCTTGTGGATAAAAAGCATATTCGCGATGTGGAGAAGCTGTTCCATGTGGGGCTGAGCTTCTTCTGATCCAAGGGCCTCATCGCGGGCAAGCCTTGCTCCTACAGGACTGGGTCGTACACACAAGCGTCGAACGACTCGAATCTGTAGGAGCAAGGCTTGCCCGCGATAGCAATCTCGAGGTTGCCCTATCACTTGAAGGAAAAATTGATGATCGAATCCCTGGAAAAAATGCTCGCCAAGGGTGTGGATAACTCATTGCTGCGCTTCGGCCTGGGCAAGGGTTATCTGGATCAGGGTGAAAATGCCAAGGCTGCCGAGCATTTCCAGCGCTGCGTCGAGATCGATCCGAAGTATTCAGCGGCGTGGAAACTACTGGGCAAGGCCCATCTGGCGCTGGCGAATCATGCAGCCGCGCGCCTGGCCTGGGAGCAGGGTCTGGAAGCCGCCCGCAACCATGGCGACAAGCAGGCAGAGAAGGAAATGATGGTGTTTCTGAAGAAGCTTGATCGCGCTGATCAGAGATAACGCAAACCGATACCCTCGGCGTCCACCTGCACCACTTCCATACGCACTTGCGGCGCGCCTGTGGGTAAGTCCTGAACCTGACCGTAGACCACCGCGCCTCTGGGTAGAGAGGACAATGCCGGATGTTTGACGTAGACACCCGTGGTCGAAAGATTGCGCGTCTGGCCCAAGCATTCGCCAAGGCTTTCGTGTGTAATCTTGATGCGAAATGATTTGCGATGTTCGGACATCTACTGCGCCCTTGAATGAACGGTTGTGGATAACCTCGAGTCAAGGTTATCCACAGATCATGCCAACCAACTCAATACCAGCGTTCTTCACCCGGTGGACGCTTCTTGAAGCGCTTCATGCTCCACATGTACTGGCTTGGATACGCCCGCACATAGCGCTCGACCACTTTACTCATGGCTGCACAGGATTCGGCGGTGTCGGTGCTGTACATGGCTTCGGGCGCGGCTTCCAGAATCACCTTATACCCAGAGCCATCCGGCAGGCGCAGCGCATGCAGGAACACGCCGACCGCTTTACCGCCGGCGAGCATGTTCGGTACGAACTTGCTGGTCAGCGCTTGAGTGGCGAAGAACGGCACGAAGATCCCGGCGGATTCGGCTGGTTCCGGGTCAGCGGGAATGCCCACTGCACCACCTTTGCGCACTTCCTTGATGACGCTGAGGATGCCTTCCTTGGTGGACGCGGCCACTTTGTTGCCAAGCTGTACCCGCTGCTTTTGCAGCAACTCGTCGACCGCCTTCAATTTTGGTGGGCGGTAGAAAATGATCGGTTTGCACTGGCTGCAATAGAAGTGGTTGAGCACTTCCCAGTTGCCCAGGTGGCTGGTGATGCCGACCACGCCTTTGCCGGAGGCGAGGGCGTCTTTCAATACATCGAGACCTTCGACTTCGCGCACCAGATCGATGGAACGCTGGGCCGGCCAGATCCAGGCGCAGGCGCTTTCGGTCAGGGACTTGCCGATGTCCTTCAGACTCTGGCCTACCAGACGTTCGCGCTCGGCAGGGTCCATGTCCGGAAAGCATTTGGACAGATTGATCCGCACCACGTCGCGGGAACGGTTGGGGAATTTCCACATCATCCAGCCAATCGCCGAGCCCACGGCCTGCACGGCCCGCCACGGGAGCAGGGCAAACAGCCGCAGAGCGCCTACCAGCAAGGCGCCTTTAAACTTATCCACAGGTCACTCCTGATCTTGTGCTGTGCGTGAACCGGCCATTCTAACCGCCGTTCGCCAGCTGCGCGTAGCGGTCGCAATCCTGCGTGTGGTCAATGACCATGCCCGAGGCCTGCATCAACGCGTAGCAAATGGTCGGTCCGACAAACGTGAAGCCGGCCTTTTTCAAACCTTTGCTCATCTCCACGGCGGTCGGCGTGACGGCAGGGACTTCGCTGCGATCCTTGAAATGATTGATCACGGGCGTACCGCCGACGAAGGACCAGAGAAACGCCACCGGGTCCTCCAGCGCCAGCCAGGCCTGGGCGTTGCGGCGGGCGGCGTTGAGCTTGAGGCGGTTGCGGATGATGCCCGGATCGAGCATCAATTCATCGATTTCCGCATCGCTCATCTGCGCCACGCGCTGCACGTCGAAGCCAAACATCACCTGACGATAGTGCTCACGTTTGCGCAGCACAGTGATCCAGGACAGCCCGGCCTGGAACCCTTCGAGCAAAAGCAACTCGAACAAACCCTGCGCATCGCGTAGCGGCGTGCCCCACTCCTGATCGTGATAAGCCATGTACAGCGGATCTTCGGAACACCAAAAGCAGCGTGGCATAAGGCTCCAGGGGGCGTGCGCAGCAATGAATCGGGTATACTCCCGCTCTTTAAATCGCAGCCCAAGAAACAGGTGAATTTCGTGAGCCAGCCTACGCCAGCCGTGCGTACCTTCCAAGACTTGATCCTCGCCCTCCAGCAATACTGGGCCGAGCAAGGTTGTGTGGTACTTCAGCCCTACGATATGGAAGTAGGCGCCGGCACTTTCCACACTGCAACATTCCTGCGCGCCATTGGCCCGGAAACCTGGAACGCCGCCTACGTGCAGCCAAGCCGTCGTCCGACTGACGGCCGCTACGGCGAAAACCCGAACCGTCTGCAGCACTACTATCAGTTCCAGGTAGTCCTGAAGCCGAACCCGGACAACTTCCAGGAACTGTACCTGGGCTCGCTCAAGCACGTCGGTCTGGACCCGTTGGTCCACGACATCCGTTTCGTCGAAGACAACTGGGAATCGCCGACCCTCGGCGCCTGGGGTCTGGGCTGGGAAGTCTGGCTCAACGGCATGGAAGTGACGCAGTTCACTTACTTCCAGCAAGCGGGCGGCATCGAGTGCTACCCGGTGACCGGCGAGATCACTTACGGTCTTGAGCGTCTGGCCATGTACCTGCAAGGCGTGGACTCGGTCTACGACCTTGTCTGGGCTGACGGTCCGTTCGGCAAAGTGACCTACGGCGACGTGTTCCACCAGAACGAAGTGGAGCAGTCCACTTACAACTTCGAACACGCCAATGTCGAGAAGCTGTTCGAGCTGTTCGATTTCTACGAAAGCGAAGCCAAGCGCCTGATCGAACTCGACCAGCCGCTGCCGTTGCCGAGCTACGAAATGGTGTTGAAGGCCTCCCATACCTTCAACCTGCTGGATGCGCGCCGGGCGATTTCCGTGACTGCGCGTCAGCAATACATCCTGCGTGTGCGCACCCTGGCGCGTTCCGTTGCGCAAGCCTACCTGCTGGCTCGCGCCAAGCTGGGCTTCCCGATGGCGACCCCGGACCTGCGTGACGAAGTACTGGCCAAGCTGGAGGCTGCACAATGAGTGCTCTGGATTTCCTGGTTGAACTGGGCACTGAAGAACTGCCACCCAAGGCCCTGAATACGCTGGCCGAGGCGTTTCTCGCCGGTATCGACAAGGGCCTGCAAGCTGCCGGCCTGAACTACGAGACCAAAACCGTTTATGCCGCGCCGCGCCGACTGGCCGTGCTGATCACCTCGCTGGCCACCCAGCAGCCAGATCGCAGCATCAACCTCGATGGCCCGCCACGTCAGGCCGCGTTCGATGCCGAAGGCAACCCGACCCAAGCGGCACTGGGCTTTGCCAAGAAGTGCGGCGTCGACCTGAGCGAAATAGATCAGAGCGGCCCGAAACTGCGCTACAGCCAAAGCATCGCCGGCAAGCCGACCGCGAGCCTGCTGCCGACCATCGTCGAAGATTCGCTGAACGACCTGCCGATCCCGAAACGCATGCGTTGGGGCGCTCGCAAGGAAGAGTTCGTGCGTCCGACCCAGTGGCTGGTCATGCTGCTCGGCGACCAGGTCGTCGACTGCACCATCCTCGCCCAGAAGGCCGGTCGCGATTCCCGTGGTCACCGCTTCCATCATCCGGAAAACGTGCGCATCGGTTCGCCGTCGAGCTACCTGTCTGATCTGCGTGCCGCTTATGTACTGGCCGATGCCAACGAGCGTCGCGAAATCATCAGCAAGCGCACCGAAGAACTGGCGACCCGCCAGGAAGGCACCGCGATCGTGCCGCCGGCCCTGCTCGACGAAGTGACTGCGCTGGTCGAATGGCCAGTGCCGCTGGTGTGCTCGTTCGAGGAACGTTTCCTCGACGTGCCGCAAGAAGCGCTGATCACCACCATGCAGGACAACCAGAAGTACTTCTGCCTGCTGGATGCCGACGGCAAGTTGCTGCCACGTTTCATTACCGTGGCCAACATCGAGAGCAAGGACCCGCAGCAAATCATCGCCGGTAACGAGAAAGTGGTTCGCCCACGCCTGACCGACGCCGAGTTCTTCTTCAAGCAAGACAAGAAGCAGAAACTCGAAGACTTCAACCTGCGCCTGCAAAACGTGGTGTTCCAGGAAAAACTCGGCAGCGTCTACGACAAGGCCGAACGCGTTTCCAAACTGGCCGCCTACATCGCCGCGCGCATTGGCGGCAACGCTTCGTGGGCTGCTCGCGCAGGCCTGCTGTCGAAGTGCGACCTGGCGACCGAAATGGTCGGTGAGTTCCCGGAGATGCAAGGTGTCGCCGGTTACTACTACGCCCTCAACGATGGCGAGCCGGAAGACGTCGCACTGGCGCTGAACGAGCAGTACATGCCGCGCGGTGCCGGCGCCGAACTGCCGTCCACCCTGACCGGTGCGGCCGTGGCCATCGCCGACAAGCTCGACACCCTGGTCGGCATCTTCGGCATCGGCATGCTGCCAACCGGCAGCAAAGACCCGTACGCCCTGCGCCGTGCAGCACTTGGCGTACTGCGCATCCTGATCGAGAAACAACTCGATCTGGACCTGAACGACGCCGTGGCTTTCGCCGTCGCTGCGTTCGGTGCCAAGGTCAAGGCTGCCGGCCTGAACGACTCGGTGCTGGAATTCATCTTCGACCGTCTGCGTGCCCGTTACGAAGACGAAGGCGTCGATGTGGCGACCTATCTGTCGGTACGTGCCCTGAAGCCGGGTTCGGCCCTGGACTTCGACCAGCGCGTGCAAGCGGTAGAAGCGTTCCGCAAGTTGCCGGAAGCCGCTGCCCTGGCCGCTGTGAACAAGCGTGTGTCGAACCTGCTGAGCAAGGTCGAAGGCTCGGTGCCTACGGTCGTGGAAGCCAAGTACTTCGATAATGCCAACGAGTTCTCCCTGTACTCGGCGATCCAGCAGGCAGACCAGGCTGTGCAGCCTATGGCTGCAGCGCGTCAGTACAGCGAATCGCTGGCACGCCTGGCTGCCCTGCGCGAGCCGGTGGATGCGTTCTTCGAAGCCGTGATGGTCAATGCGGAAGATGCCAAGGTCCGCGCCAACCGTTACGCCTTGCTGGCGCGTCTGCGTGGGTTGTTCCTCGGCGTCGCCGATATTTCGTTGCTGGGGTAAGACTGTTTGAAACTGCTGATTCTCGATCGGGACGGAGTGATCAATTACGACTCCGACGCTTACATCAAGTCGGTGGAGGAGTGGATTCCACTTCCCGGTTCGATCGAAGCCATCGCGCAGTTGAGCAAGGCCGGCTGGACGGTAGCGGTCGCTACCAACCAGTCGGGCATCGCTCGCGGCTATTACGACATCGCCACTCTGGACGCCATGCACGAGCGCCTGCGCTCACTGGTGGCAGAGCAGGGCGGTGAAGTTGGCCTGGTCGTCTACTGCCCGCACGGGCCGGACGATGGCTGCGATTGCCGCAAGCCAAAACCCGGGATGTTGAAAAACATCGCCGCTCATTACAACGTATCGCTGACTAATCTATGGTTCGTCGGCGATAGTCTCGGTGACCTGGAAGCCGCCAAAGCCGTCGATTCTCAGCCAGTTTTGGTAAAGACCGGGAAAGGCGAAAAGACTTTGGGCAAGACCCTCCCGGTAGGCACATTGATTTTCGACGATCTGGCGGCGATTGCCGCAGAACTTATCCACAATTAGAGCTCTTTCGAAATCCTGACCAAGGAATGTTCGGGAGTGCGCTTGAACCGTAACGGTAAACGTCGCCATGTCGATACTGCAGGCCATCAGGACCTTTCTTTTTTACCTGCTGCTGGGCACCAGCTCCCTGCTGTGGTGCAGCCTGAGTTTTTTTATCGCGCCCTTTCTGCCGTTCAAGGCGCGTTATCGCTTCATCAACGTCTACTGGTGCCGTTGCGCCTTGTGGCTGAGCAAGGTGTTCCTCGGTATCCGCTACGAAGTGAAGGGCGCCGAAAATGTACCGGATCGGCCTTGCGTGATTCAGTCGAACCACCAAAGCACCTGGGAAACGTTCTTCCTCTCGGCGTACTTCGAGCCTTTGAGCCAGGTGCTCAAGCGCTCATTGCTGTTTGTACCGTTCTTTGGCTGGGCCATGGCCATGCTGCGACCGATCGCCATCGACCGTGACAACCCGAAAGCAGCGCTCAAGCATGTGGCAAAGAAGGGCGATGAACTGCTTAAAGACAACGTTTGGGTGCTGATCTTTCCTGAAGGCACGCGCGTTCCTTATGGCACCATCGGCAAGTTTTCCCGAGGCGGAACCGCATTGGCGGTCAATGCCGAGCTACCGGTCCTGCCGGTAGCACACAATGCCGGCAAGTTCTGGCCGAAAACCGGTTGGGCGAAGAAGCAGGGCGTCATCACCGTAATCATCGGTGCACCGATGTATGCCGAAGGTAGCGGACCGCGCGCCATCGCCGATCTGAACGATCGGGTCCAGGCCTGGAACGAGCAGATGCAACGGGAAATGGGCTCGCTGCCACCAGCGCCGCAAGCGCCTGTTTCCAACGATCAGGTGGCTGTCTGAGATTCTGTGGATAACCTGTGTACCGTTTAGTGTAAAAACGGCGTAATTATTTACTAACCTAATGATTTTCATAGATATTTCTTAAACTGATAAAAATACTGAAAACGTGCATAAGTTTTTTTCGGGCGCAAAAAAACCGGCAGATATAGCCGGTTTTTTTATGCCCGTGATCCGTTGTTTCACTCTTCTAACAAGGGGAAGTGCAAACTGAAACACGTGCCTTTTCCCACCACGCTCCGGCACTCGATTCTTCCGCCATGGCGATCCATCACGGCCTTGACCATCGACAGTCCCAAACCCACGCCATCGATGCCTTGAGCCGAGGAAAAGCGTCGGTATTGAGTGAACAGCGCAGGTAATTCCTCTGCGGCGATGCCCTTGCCCTGGTCGATCAATTCGCAGATCAGCCATCCCTCGCTGCACTTGATCTGCAAACGAACGCAGGTCCCGCTGGCGCTGTACTTGATCGCGTTCTCCAGCAGATTGAATAGTGCCCGGGTCAGCAAAGCCTGATCGGCCAGGATCAAAGTTTCCTGCGCTTGCTCATCAATCTGCTGAAGCAATTCGATCTGCTTCTGCTGGGCAATCGGCAATGCCTGATCCAATACGTCCAGCACCAACATCGCAAACAGACTCGGCTGGAACTCATACGCCTCGGACTCGGCTTTCGCCAGTTGGACGAAACCATCGGTCAGGTCCAGCGCACGACGCACTTGCCGTTCTATCTGGTCGAACAGTTGTGTATTGCCCCCCACTTGATGGCGATGCACATCGAGCAAGGCGAGAATCGCCGAATGCGGCGCCCGTAGGTCATGCGAAAGAAAGCGCAATAACACGCCACGTTGTTCTTCGGCGACGCGTTCAGCACTCAGATCAGTCAGGCTAAACAGCCAACCAATCGGCATCTCGCCATCTACCGGCAGCAACGCCGCGCGCTCCAAACGCAGGCTGCGCTCCTTGTGATCGCGAAACTCCAGCAGCGGCAGGGTGGATAACTGCGGGGCTGAATCGCCGCTGATGCGTGGATAACCGAGTTGTGCCAACTGATCAAGCACATCGGCGCCAACCAGATCGCTGCCGAACAGCTCCCGTGCGTTGCGGTTGCCCAATAGAATGCGGCCCCGTGGATCACTGATCAGGGTAGCGACCGGTAGGTATTCCAGCCCATCGGCGATAAAACGTCGGGTGTCGCGGGTGCGACTCAAGGCTTGCTCAAGGGCCATGATTTGTCCCTGCAAGTGGTCGGCGCCGGAAAACTGTGCACGGCGACGCTCGGGAAATACTTTCGGCTCGCTGTCCAGGCGCGCCAGTTCCCAGCCGAAATAGGTCAAAACTACGCTCAGTCGCCGCCAGTTCCAGATCAAGTATCCAAACAGTATGCCCAGCACAGCGGGCGTGGGTGACCACCACCTTCGCGACTCTGCCAGACCGAAGCTGGTCAGTAACGCCGCAGCCATGCCCAGCAATGTCACCCAAAGCGCCAGACGCGGACGCCACAGCAATAGCCCAAGTACGAAAATCACCATCAGCACCGAAAGCGCTGCGCTCAGGCTTGGCGTTGCGTCGCGCAGGTTGATTTGCGTGCGATATGACAACAGCGCGGTCAATGGCAGCAGCACCAGGCTTATCCACAGCCATTCGCGCACCAGCTGCCGAAACAATCCCTGAACCTGACTCGGTTCGCGACTTTCGTGGGAACGCGGGCTATTCATGGAAAGGGCTGAGAAGGGTGAATGGTTTCATAGGCCACTGGTCTGAGGAGGACATGGATGAGAAGAATCATAGCGGACGTCGACCAACGGCGAGCCGCTTGCTTTGACTCTCCCCTGCTAGTCGCTATTGTCTAGTCATAGCGGAATGCTCCCTGAGCCCAAGGAATCACCGCACATGCGTGTTGCGATACTGGACGACGAACCGGCTGAATTGCGCCGGGTGGAACAGACTCTCCATCAGATGAGCCAGCCTGAGGAAGATGACTGGTCCCTGCACAGCTTTGAGAGGGGAGAAGACCTGTTGCGGGAACTGCGTCGGAACACCTTCGACCTGTTGATCCTCGACTGGCAGCTGCCGGACCTCAGCGGAATAGAACTCTTGCGCTGGACCCGCGAACACATGGAAGTCCCACCCCCAGCCATCATGCTCACCAGCCGTGATGGCGAAAACGACATCGTCCAGGCCTTGAATGCCGGAGCCGATGACTACGTCAGCAAACCCTTCCGTCCCAATGAGTTGAAAGCGCGTGTCGCTGCGGTGTTGCGCCGACACAGTCAACAACGCAGCGCAGCAACCGAAGTGCTGAGTTTCAACGACCTGGTGTTCGACGATGCCGAACTCACCGTCAATCGCGCCGGCAGCCCCATCGTGATGACAGAACGGGAATACCGTCTGGCTCGCTGCCTGTTCACCAATCTGGGCCGGCCGTTGTCCCGCGAATATCTTTATCAACGGTTCTGGACGCATGAAGAGATGGTTTCTTCCCGTCCTCTGGATACCCACATCTACCGGTTGCGCAATAAGCTGGGATTGACCGCCGACCGTGGCTGGCAGTTGCTGACCATCTATGGATATGGGTATCGGTTGGAGAGTGTGGCTGCAACGATCGAATAGGGCTGTCGATCGTTAATCCATCGACAATAAAAAAGGCCAACGCATGAGCGTTGGCCTTTTCGTTTGGCGGGAGGCCTGAATCAGAAGTCCAGGTTGGAAACCGCCAGGGCGTTGCTTTCGATGAAGTCACGACGAGGTTCGACCGCATCACCCATCAGGGTGTTGAAGATCTGGTCTGCGCCAATGGCGTCTTCGATGGTCACTTTGAGCATCCGGCGCTGGCTTGGGTCCATGGTGGTTTCCCACAGCTGGTCCGGGTTCATCTCACCCAGTCCTTTGTATCGCTGGATGGTGTGACGCTTGGTGCTTTCAGCCATCAGCCATTCAAGGGCTTCCTTGAACTCGGTCACCGGCTTCTTGCGTTCGCCACGCTGGATGTACGCGCCCTCGTCCAGCAAGGTGCTCAATTGAGCGCCCAACGACACAACAGTCTTGTAATCGTTGCTGCCGAAGAAGTCACGGTTGAAGGTGATGTAGTTCGACAGGCCGTGAGAGATCAGCTCGACTTCTGGCAGCCAGACGTTACGTTCACGGTCTTCGCGCAGGCTGGCTTTGTAAACCAGACCGGACTTCTCAACGGTGCGTAGACGTACTTCGAACTGAGCCATCCAATCCTGCATCGCTGCGTGGTCGGACAGTTGTTCCATGCTCACCGCTGGCAGGTAGATGAAGTGCTCGGTCAGTTCCTGTGGGTACAGGCGTGACAGACGCTTGAGGGTCTTCATCACGAGGCGGAAGTCATTGACCAGACGCTCAAGGGCTTCACCGGAAATACCCGGCGCTTCTTCGTTCAGGTGCAGGCTCGCGTCTTCCAGGGCCGACTGCGTCATGTACTCTTCCATGGCGTCGTCGTCTTTGATGTACTGCTCTTGCTTGCCTTTCTTGACTTTGTACAGCGGCGGTTGGGCGATATAGATGTAACCGCGCTCGATCAGCTCCGGTAACTGACGGAAAAAGAAGGTCAGCAGCAGGGTACGGATGTGTGAACCGTCGACGTCAGCATCGGTCATGATGATGATGTTGTGGTAACGCAGCTTGTCGATGTTGTACTCGTCGCGGCCGATGCCACAGCCCAGCGCGGTGATCAAAGTGCCCACTTCTTGCGAAGAGATCATCTTGTCGAAGCGCGCCTTCTCGACGTTCAGAATCTTGCCCTTCAACGGCAAGATAGCCTGGGTCCGGCGGTTGCGTCCCTGCTTGGCGGAGCCACCAGCAGAGTCACCTTCCACGAGGTACAGTTCGGACAGGGCAGGGTCTTTTTCCTGGCAGTCAGCCAGTTTGCCCGGCAGGCCAGCGATATCCAGCGCGCCTTTTCGGCGAGTCATTTCACGGGCCTTGCGCGCCGCTTCACGGGCACGGGCCGCGTCGATCATCTTGCCAACAACCAGCTTGGCTTCGTTCGGGTTTTCCAGCAGGAAGTCCGAGAAGTACTTACCCATTTCCTGTTCGACCGCGGTCTTCACTTCGGAAGAAACCAGCTTGTCTTTAGTCTGGGAGCTGAACTTGGGATCCGGCACTTTTACCGAAATGATCGCGGTCAGGCCTTCACGGGCATCGTCACCGGTGGTCGCGACCTTGTGTTTCTTCGCCAGGCCTTCAGCTTCAATGTAGGTGTTCAGGTTACGCGTCAGCGCGGAACGGAAACCCACCAGGTGAGTACCACCATCGCGCTGTGGAATGTTGTTGGTGAAGCACAACAGGTTCTCGTTGAAGCTGTCGTTCCACTGCAGGGCGATTTCCACGCCAATGCCGTCTTCACGCTGAATGTTGAAGTGAAACACCTGGTTGACCGCAGTCTTGTTGGTATTCAGGTATTCAACGAACGCACGCAGGCCGCCTTCGTATTTGAACAACTCTTCCTTACCGCTGCGCTCATCCTTAAGGACGATGCCAACACCGGAGTTGAGGAAGGACAGTTCACGAATCCGCTTGGCCAGGATGTCCCAGCTGAAATGGATGTTCTTGAACGTCTCGGCCGACGGCTTGAAGTGAATCTGGGTACCGGTAGTTTCACTCTCACCAACGATTTTCATCGGTTCTTGTGGAACACCGTGGACGTAGGTCTGTTCCCAGATTTTGCCGCTGCGACGAACGGTCAGGACCAGTTCTTTTGACAGTGCGTTCACCACCGACACACCTACACCGTGCAGACCGCCGGATACTTTGTAGGAGTTATCGTCGAACTTACCGCCGGCGTGCAGCACGGTCATGATGACCTCGGCTGCCGAAACGCCTTCTTCTTTGTGCACGTCTACCGGGATGCCACGGCCGTTGTCGCGAACGGTGATGGATTCATCCGGGTGAATGATGATGCTGATGTCGTCGCAGTGGCCGGCGAGAGCTTCGTCGATCGAGTTATCGACCACTTCGAACACCATGTGGTGCAGACCGCTGCCATCGTCGGTGTCACCAATGTACATACCGGGACGTTTGCGTACGGCATCCAGGCCTTTCAGCACTTTAATGCTCGTTGAGTCGTACGTATTTTCTTCGCTCAATGCCTTCACTCCCGATGGTCGTGGGTCTGGGTGATACGGCCCTGTTCCACGTGGAACAGAGCGACTGGCGTTTCCGTCTGCCAGCCTTCCCTCAATAATTCGTGATCTACACAGGTGATAAACACCTGGCAGCGTAAGTCTTCCAGCAAGCGGCAAAGCGCACGGCGGTGTTGCTCGTCAAGTTCGGACGGCAAGTCATCCACCAGATAAATACACTGACCGCGTCGGGCCTGGCTTACCAAGTGCCCTTGGGCAATCCTCAATGCGCAGACCACTAACTTCTGCTGTCCACGAGACAAGATATCCGCGGCATTGTGTGCGCCCAATCTGAGGCGCAAATCAGCACGTTGTGGTCCGGCCTGGGTATGACCCATTTGCTGATCCCGCTGAAGGGACCCGGCGAGCACTGCGCTCAACTCACGGTCTTTGTCCCAACCTCGGTAATAGCTGAGCGTTAAGCCCTCAAGCTCAACCAGTTCGCTCAAGGTCTGTTCAAAGACTGGCTTCAAGGCTTTGATATAAGCGCGGCGGTATTCATCGATTTCAGCGCTGGCCTGGCACAGTTCCCTGTCCCAAACCGCTTGCGAAACGGCGTCAAGTGTACCATGCCGCAGCCAAGAGTTTCTCTGGCGCAGGGCCTTCTGCAAGCGTTGCCATGTGGACATGAAGCGTGGTTCCACGTGGAACACACCCCAGTCGAGAAACTGCCGGCGAATTTTCGGCGCGCCCTCCAACAAGCGAAAGCTGTCTGGGTTGATCAGCTGCAATGGCAGGATTTCCGCTAATTGCGCGGCGCTACGGGCGTTTTGCCCGTCAATGCGGATTTGGAACTCCCCTTGGCGGTCTCGCGAAATACCGAGTGCGCTGTGCCCACCCTCCGCCAACTCGACTTGGCCAAACACCGTGCATGCCAATTGCTCGTATTGAATGACCGGCAACAGGCGGGCGCTGCGAAACGAACGGGCAAGCCCCAGCAGATGAATGGCTTCCAGAACACTGGTTTTGCCGCTGCCGTTGGCGCCGTAAAGAATGTTGATTCGGGGGGAGGGGGAGAAGGTCACCGGGTGCAGATTGCGCACCGCGGTGACCGAGACGCGACTTAAGGACATCTAGCTTCCGCTGAACATGATTACAGACGCATCGGCATGACAACGTAAGCCGAGTCGTCGTTGTCGGACTCTTGCACCAGCGCACTGCTGTTGGAGTCGGACAGGATCAGGCGAACCTGCTCAGTGGTCATCACGCCCAGCACGTCGAGCAGGTAGCTCACGTTGAAGCCGATTTCCAGGGAGCCGCCGTTGTATTCAACACCCACTTCTTCTTCCGCTTCTTCCTGCTCCGGGTTGTTTGCCTGGATCTTCAGCTGACCATTGGCCAATTGCAGGCGGATACCACGGTATTTCTCGTTGGACAGGATCGCGGTACGGCTGAAGGCTTCGCGCAACGCCTGACGGTCGCCAAGTACCAGCTTGTCACCGCCCTTCGGCAGAACGCGCTCGTAGTCCGGGAATTTGCCGTCTACCAGTTTCGAGGTGAAGGTAAATTCGCCGGTGGTGGCGCGAATGTGGTGCTGACCCAGCACGATGCTGACGTTGCCATCCGGTTCGGTCAGCAGACGTGCCAGCTCCAGAATACCTTTGCGCGGCACGATGACCTGGTGGCGATCCGGCTGACCGATATCGGCTTGCATGGAACACATCGCCAAGCGGTGACCGTCGGTGGCCACGGCACGGATGATCCCGGCAGAAACTTCCAGCAACATGCCGTTGAGGTAGTAACGCACGTCCTGCTGAGCCATGGCGAAGCTGGTGCGCTCGATCAAACGGCGCAGCTTGCTTTGCTCGAGACTGCAAGTCAGCGATCCCGGACCTTCTTCTACAGTAGGGAAATCATTGGCCGGCAAGGTCGATAAGGTGAAGCGGCTACGGCCGGCCTTCACTACGAGTTTCTGTTCGTCGACCTTGATGTCGATCAGCGCATCGCCCGGCAAGCTTTTGCAGATGTCCATCAGTTTGCGCGCAGGCACAGTGATGGAACCCGGCTCGGCAGGCTCTTCGAGCTGAACACGACCGACCAGCTCGACTTCCAGGTCGGTACCGGTCAGCGACAATTGCTGGCCTTCGACAACCAGCAGCACGTTGGAGAGCACCGGCAAGGTCTGTCGGCGCTCGACGACGCCTGCGACCAGTTGCAGGGGTTTCAACAGGGCTTCGCGTTGAATGGTGAAATGCATGGTCTAGTCCCTTGCCTTAATAAGCTGCGCTGGTGTGCATCAAGTGGTCAGTGTACGCAGCAGGTTCTTGTAGTCCTCGCGGATGTCCGCGTCGGATTCCTTAAGTTCATTGATCTTGCGGCAGGCGTGCAAAACCGTCGTGTGGTCTCGTCCGCCAAACACGTCGCCGATTTCCGGCAAGCTGTGGTTGGTCAATTCCTTGGACAATGCCATGGCGACCTGACGCGGACGGGCAACCGAACGCGAACGGCGTTTGGACAGCAAATCGGAGATCTTGATCTTGTAGTACTCGGCGACGGTGCGCTGAATGTTATCCACAGAGACCAGTTTATCTTGCAACGCCAACAGGTCCTTCAGGGATTCGCGAATCAACTCGATGGTGATGTCGCGGCCCATGAAGTGCGAGTGAGCGATCACGCGTTTTAGCGCGCCTTCCAGTTCGCGGACGTTGGAGCGAATGCGCTGGGCAATGAAGAACGCCGCGTCATGGGGCAGGTCGACTTTGGCCTGGTCGGCCTTCTTCATCAGGATCGCGACACGAGTCTCCAGCTCCGGCGGCTCGACGGCTACCGTCAGACCCCAACCGAAGCGGGATTTCAGGCGCTCTTCAAGGCCTTCGATTTCTTTCGGATAGCGGTCACTGGTGAGAATGACTTGCTGGCCACCTTCAAGCAGGGCGTTGAAGGTGTGGAAGAACTCTTCCTGAGAACGCTCCTTGCGGGCGAAGAACTGAATGTCATCGATGAGCAAGGCGTCTACCGAACGGTAGAAACGCTTGAACTCGTTGATCGCGTTCAGCTGCAAGGCCTTGACCATGTCGGCCACAAAACGCTCGGAATGCAGGTACACAACCTTGGCGTTCGGGTTCTTCTTTAATAGATGGTTACCCACAGCATGCATCAAGTGGGTTTTACCCAGACCCACGCCACCATAAAGGAAGAGCGGGTTGTAACCGTGCTTTGGGTTGTCCGCCACTTGCCAGGCCGCAGCCCGGGCCAGTTGGTTGGACTTGCCCTCGACGAAGTTTTCGAAGGTAAAGGTGCGGTTCAGATAGCTAGTGTGCTTGAGCGCGCCTTCTACCTGCACGGTGCGTTGTTCGGAGCGAATGGGAGCCTGCTGCGAGCTGGCGCCAGCCATTGGGTCGAAACTGTCTCGCGACGGCTCTTCTTCAATGACCTCTGCGACTTTTTGCGTTGCGCGCTTGCTGGGTGCGGCGACCGATGCTTGCGCCGGAGCACTGACCGGTGCCGACGTTGCCTGAACCTGGGACGCAGCCGCGGCAGCAGCCAACGGAGCATTCGGCGCGGCACGCGGCGCTGAGCTGCGTTTGCTGCCTATTAATAAGGAAAGCGCTGGCGCCATCCCATTGCCATGTTCATCGAGCAATTCCAGGACGCGGCCCAGGTACTTCTCGTTGACCCAGTCCAGGACAAAACGATTGGGCGCGTAGACACGCAACTCGTCGCCTTCGGCTTCGACCTGTAGTGGACGGATCCAAGTGTTGAATTGTTGGGCAGGCAGCTCATCGCGCAAAAGCTCCACGCACTGCTGCCAAAGTTCCACTGACACGGATATCCCCTAAGTTGAAAGCCGGTGAGGCAAAAACAAGCGGCCATTGTAGCGACCAGACGCTGACTTATCCACACGTAGGTGGCTCATCGACCAAGAAGAATCACCGTTTTATACGCAAAAAAGACGACCAATGGTCTGTGTATAAGCTCTGTGGATAACCGTGGTTAAGCTCATTGCACAACTGGGGGTGAAACTCGGTGGATAACCTGCCTGTGGATAAACCGACCTTTCACACACAGGTTTTCCGACAGCGCAGCACAGGCTTAACACGGTTTTCCACTGTAGTTGTCATTCTCTGTACATCACGTAATCAAAGGGCTAGATGTACTTATCCACAGAAGAACGTGTCCCTAGCTTTTATAAGCTTTACAGAAAAGCTTTAAATACTTTCCTTCTTTATTTTTATATTTAGCGAATGACCGATGCCCGGCCAAAACGTCCGGAGATCTATTTATAAGGAAACGTTGGTTGGAAATTGACCTAGAGGCTTGCTTTCTCTAGAATCCCCGGTCTCTTAAAACGGGGGCCATTCCGGCCCGTTGTGGACGAACCAGGTAACACGACAATGAAACGTACTTTCCAACCAAGCACTATCAAACGCGCTCGTACCCACGGTTTCCGTGCTCGCATGGCTACCAAGAACGGTCGTGCCGTTCTGTCGCGTCGTCGCGCCAAAGGTCGTGCGCGTCTGGCAGTTTGATAAGCCGGCACTGGAGGTGAGTCAGGACTTCAGTCGGGAAAAGCGTCTGCTTACCCCCCGGCATTTCAAGGCAGTCTTTGACTCCCCTACCGGCAAGGTTCCGGGGAAAAATCTCCTGCTCCTTGCGCGCAACAACGATCTTGATCACCCCCGTCTCGGGTTGGTTATCGGGAAAAAGAGCGTAAAGCTCTCCGTCGAGCGCAATCGCCTCAAACGTCTGATGCGCGAATCGTTTCGCCTGAACCAGGATTTACTGGTCGGCTGGGACATTGTTATCGTCGCGCGCAAAGGTTTGGGGGACGTAGAAAACCCCGAATTGATTCAGCATTTCGGCAAACTCTGGAAGCGTCTGGCACGCAGCACGCCGGTACCAGCAGTCAAAACCGAAACTGTAGGGGTAGACAGTCCAGATGCGTAAACTGGCACTCGTTCCGATCCAGTTTTACCGCTATGCCATTAGTCCCCTGATGGCCAGTCACTGTCGTTTCTACCCCAGTTGTTCCTGCTACGCGTTGGAAGCCATCGAAAATCATGGCCTTCTACGCGGTGGCTGGCTGACCTTTCGTCGTTTAGGTCGCTGTCATCCGTGGAATCCCGGTGGTTATGACCCGGTTCCACCTATCCCTACCTCCCGTTCTTCTTCGATGGCCGAGTAATCATGGATATCAAACGCACGATCCTGATCGTCGCCCTGGCAATCGTGTCCTACGTTATGGTTCTTAAATGGAACCAGGACTATGGCCAGGCTGCCTTGCCGACTCAGAATGTTGCTTCCAGTACGACCGCCCCGGGCCTCCCGGATACGGCAACTGGCAATAAAGCGTCCGTCAGTGACGACATTCCACACGCCGCAAACGATACCAGCGCACCTGCCGAAACTCCGGTAGCGGCGAGCACCGACCTCATCCAGATCAAAACGGATGTGCTCGATCTGGCCATCGATCCACAAGGTGGTGATGTTGCACAGCTGAAACTGCCGCTGTATCCACGTCGCCAGGACCATCCGGAAATTCCGTTCCAGTTGTTCGACAACGGCAACGAGCGCACTTATCTGGCTCAGAGTGGCTTGATCGGCACCAACGGCCCGGACGCAAGTCCTGCCGGTCGTCCGGTTTACTCCTCGGAGAAGAAAATTTATCAACTGGCTGACGGCCAAGACCAATTGGTCGTGGACCTGAAGTTCAGCAAGGACGGCGTCAACTACATCAAGCGTTTCACCCTGAAACGTGGTTTGTATGACGTAACCGTTTCCTACCTGATCGACAACCAGAGCGCTCAGCCCTGGTCCGGTGCAATGTTCGCGCAATTGAAGCGTGACGCCAGCTCCGATCCTTCTTCCAGCACCGCCACCGGGACCGCGACTTACCTGGGCGCCGCCCTGTGGACAAGTTCGGAGCCGTACAAGAAAGTGTCCATGAAGGACATGGACAAGGCCGCGCTGAAAGAAACCGTCACCGGTGGTTGGGTTGCCTGGCTGCAACACTACTTCGTGACTGCGTGGATTCCGGAAAAGGGCGAGAACAATGTCGTCCAGACCCGTAAAGACAGCAAAGGCAACTACATTATCGGCTACACCGGCCCTTCACTGACCGTTGCGCCGGGTGCCAAGGCTGAAACCAGCGCCATTCTGTACGCCGGTCCGAAAAGCCAGGCGGTGCTGAAAGAGTTGTCCCCAGGTCTGGAACTGACTGTCGACTACGGCATTCTGTGGTTCATCGCTCAACCGATCTTCTGGTTGTTGCAACATATTCACGCTCTTGTGGGTAACTGGGGCTGGTCGATCATCTTCCTGACCATGCTGATCAAAGGGATCTTCTTCCCGCTGTCGGCTGCCAGCTACAAATCCATGGCGCGCATGCGTGCAGTGGCGCCGAAACTGGCCGCGCTGAAAGAGCAACATGGCGACGACCGGCAGAAAATGTCGCAAGCCATGATGGAGCTGTACAAGAAAGAGAAGATCAATCCGCTGGGTGGTTGCTTGCCAATCCTCGTGCAGATGCCGGTTTTCCTGTCCTTGTACTGGGTTCTGCTGGAAAGCGTTGAAATGCGTCAAGCGCCGTTCATGCTGTGGATCACTGACCTGTCGATCAAGGATCCGTTCTTCATTCTGCCGATCATCATGGGCGCAACCATGTTCATCCAGCAGCAGCTGAACCCGACTCCTCCGGATCCGATGCAAGCGAAGGTCATGAAAATGATGCCAATCATCTTCACCTTCTTCTTCCTGTGGTTCCCGGCCGGTCTGGTGCTGTACTGGGTAGTGAACAACTGCCTGTCGATCGCACAACAGTGGTACATCACTCGTAAGATCGAAGCGGCTACCAAAGCAGCTGCCTGATTTACACTGTGGATAACCACTCAAAACGCCCCCTAGTGGGGCGTTTTGCTATCTGTCACTTTTGTATGGATACCGGTTTATGAGCGCTCCTCGTGAAACCATCGCCGCCGTCGCCACCGCTCAAGGTCGCGGCGGTGTCGGCATCGTTCGTATTTCCGGGCCGTTGGCCAGCGTTGCAGCCAAGGCCTTCAGCGGTCGCGAACTCAAGCCGCGTTTCGCTCACTACGGTCCGTTCCTCGGTGAAAACGACGAGGTGCTCGATCAAGGCATCGCATTGTATTTTCCTGGACCCAATTCCTTTACCGGCGAAGATGTATTGGAATTACAGGGTCATGGCGGTCCGATCGTCCTGGATATGTTGCTTCAACGCTGCCTTGGACTGGGTTGCCGTCTCGCCCGACCGGGGGAATTCAGTGAACGTGCATTTCTCAATGACAAACTCGACCTGGCGCAGGCCGAAGCCATCGCCGACCTGATCGAAGCCAGCTCTGCACAGGCAGCCCGAAATGCACTGCGCTCCTTGCAAGGCGCATTTTCCACACGTGTGCATAACCTCACGGAGCAACTGATCGGTCTGCGGATTTATGTCGAAGCCGCAATCGACTTTCCGGAAGAAGAAATCGACTTCCTCGCTGATGGCCACGTGCTCAGCATGCTCGACAAGGTTCGTGATGAGTTATCCACCGTCATGCGCGAAGCCGGGCAGGGTGCTTTGTTGCGCGATGGCATGACGGTGGTGATTACCGGCCGTCCGAATGCCGGCAAATCCAGTTTGCTCAATGCGCTGGCCGGGCGGGAAGCCGCGATTGTGACCGAGATTGCCGGCACGACCCGCGATGTCCTGCGCGAACATATCCACATTGACGGCATGCCGCTGCACGTCGTCGACACCGCTGGCTTACGTGACACCGATGATCATGTGGAAAAGATTGGCGTCGAACGGGCATTGAAAGCGATTGGCGAGGCCGATCGCGTGCTGTTGGTTGTGGATGCCACTGCTCCTGAAGCGCTTGACCCGTTCGCCTTGTGGCCGGAATTCCTCGAAACCCGTCCAGATCCTGCCAAAGTCACGCTTATCCGCAACAAGGCAGACCTTACGGGTGAAGCCATTGCTCTGGAAGTCAGCGAGGATGGTCATGTCACCATCAGCCTGAGCGCGAAGTCTGGCGGCGTTGGTCTTGAGCTACTGCGCGAACATCTGAAAGCCTGCATGGGTTATGAACAGACGTCCGAAAGCAGCTTCAGCGCACGCAGACGTCACCTGGAAGCCTTGCGCCATGCCAGCGACTCCCTGGAACACGGCCGTGCCCAACTGACCCAGGCCGGAGCCGGCGAACTGTTGGCCGAGGATCTGCGACAGGCACAGCAATCGCTGGGGGAAATCACCGGTGCATTTAGCTCCGATGACCTTTTGGGGCGAATTTTCTCCAGTTTCTGCATCGGTAAATAGTCCTTCCGCAGTTCCACAGACAGGCCTTTCGTGGCCTGTCTGCCTCCATCTTTCTGAAACCAGTACTCGAACGCTATGCGGATTCTGTCTGCCTGGCGTTTTTTTGTGTCCGGATTTTGTTCCCCTGGCGCTTTTCTGTGGATTAAGCCCTGTGAATAACCGCGGCTAAGGGCAGTTGATAACAGGGCCTTAAAACTGAACATAACTGCCTCTGTGGATAACCACCTCTTTCATCCACAGGCTTAGACCGGTTATCCAAGGGCCTCATTGGCACATGGTCACAGGGTTTTGAATCTCTGTACATATCGTAAATTAAGGCCTGTAGCAATCTATCCACAGAAATGTGCCTCAGTAGAAATAAACATAAAAACAAAGATTTAATAAATTTCTCTCTTTTTAATTTCTATAACCCCGACTTCTCCACAGCTGGTTAAATTTTGTGCAAAGGGTTCTTTAGGAAGGGCGAAGTCCCTATACTTGTCGACCAGGTCCAAAAACCTGAGCTCAAACTATTCCTGAATTACCTACTTAAGCAGGCACGAGGTGCGTGGTGGATTTCCCTTCCCGTTTTGAAGTGATCGTCATCGGCGGCGGTCATGCCGGTACCGAGGCAGCACTGGCCTCAGCACGTATGGGGGTGAAAACCCTGTTGCTGACGCATAACGTGGAAACCCTCGGCGCCATGAGTTGCAACCCGGCCATTGGCGGGATCGGCAAAAGCCACTTGGTCAAGGAAATCGATGCCCTTGGCGGCGCGATGGCCATCGCTACCGATAAAGGTGGCATCCAGTTTCGCGTATTGAACAGCCGCAAAGGCCCGGCCGTGCGGGCAACTCGCGCACAGGCAGACCGGGTTCTGTACAAGGCCGCTGTCCGCGAAATCCTGGAAAACCAACCGAACCTGTGGATATTTCAACAGGCCGCTGACGATCTGATCGTCGAGCAGGAACAAGTCCGTGGTGTTGTCACCCAAATGGGTCTGCGTTTCCTCGCCGATTCCGTGGTGTTGACCACCGGCACGTTCCTCGGTGGACTTATCCACATCGGTTTGCAGAATTTTTCCGGCGGTCGCGCCGGTGATCCACCGTCGATTGCCCTGGCTCACCGTTTGCGTGAATTACCACTGCGCGTGGGTCGCCTGAAAACCGGTACGCCGCCGCGTATTGATGCCCGGTCTGTGGATTTCTCGGTGATGACCGAGCAAGCGGGCGATACGCCGATTCCGGTCATGTCGTTCATGGGCTCCAAGGAGCAGCATCCGAAGCAAGTCAGCTGCTGGATTACCCACACGAATGCGCGCACCCACGAAATCATTGCCGCGAACCTCGATCGTTCGCCGATGTATTCCGCTGCCGGTGAGATCGAAGGCATCGGCCCGCGTTACTGCCCATCGATCGAAGACAAAATTCATCGCTTTGCCGACAAGGAAAGCCACCAGGTCTTCATCGAACCGGAAGGTTTGACGACAAACGAGCTGTACCCGAACGGGATATCCACAAGCTTGCCGTTCGACGTGCAATTGCTGATCGTGCAATCGATCCGCGGCATGGAGAACGCGCACATCGTGCGTCCGGGTTATGCGATCGAGTACGACTACTTCGATCCGCGCGACCTGAAATACAGCCTGGAAACCAAAGTCATCGGCGGTCTGTTCTTCGCCGGGCAAATCAACGGCACCACCGGTTACGAAGAAGCCGGCGCCCAGGGTTTGCTGGCCGGAACCAACGCCGCGCTGCGTGCACAGGGCAAAGACGCCTGGTGTCCGCGCCGCGATGAAGCGTATATCGGGGTGTTGGTCGACGACCTGATTACTCTCGGTACCCAAGAGCCGTACCGGATGTTCACCTCCCGCGCCGAATACCGTTTGATCCTGCGCGAAGACAACGCCGACCTGCGCTTGACCGAGAAAGGTCGCGAACTGGGGCTGGTGGATGATGCGCGCTGGGCGGCTTTCTGCAAAAAACGCGAAAGCATCGAGCTGGAAGAGCAGCGCCTGAAAAGCACCTGGGTCCGCCCGGGTACTGAGCAAGGCGATGCGATTTCCGAAAAATTCGGCACACCGCTGACCCACGAATACAACCTGCTCAACCTCTTGAGCCGTCCGGAAATCGACTACGATGGTCTGATCGCCGTGACCGGTGGGGGCGCAGAAGATCCACAGGTCGCCGAACAGGTCGAAATCAAGACCAAGTACGCCGGCTACATCGATCGTCAACAGGATGAAATCGCTCGTCTGCGCGCAAGTGAAGACACGAAATTGCCTGTGGATATCGATTACACAAACATTTCCGGACTCTCCAAAGAGATCCAGAGCAAGCTCGGTGCGACCCGTCCAGAGACATTGGGCCAGGCGTCGCGCATCCCGGGTGTTACGCCCGCAGCCATTTCGCTGTTGATGATTCATTTGAAAAAACGCGGCGCGGGCCGTCAGTTGGAGCAAAGCGCTTGAGTTCGTTGGTCACTTCGCAACACGCAGAAGAGTTATCCACAGGTGCCCGCCAGCTTGGTGTCACGCTGACAGAAACCCAGCACGCGCAGCTGCTGGGCTATCTGGCTCTGTTGATCAAATGGAACAAGGCTTACAACCTGACTGCGGTTCGTGATCCGGATGAAATGGTCTCTCGTCATTTGCTCGATAGTCTGAGCGTGATGTCGTTCATCGAAAACGGCCGTTGGCTGGATGTTGGCAGCGGTGGCGGCATGCCCGGCATCCCTCTGGCCATCCTGTTCCCTGCGTCCCAAGTGACCTGTCTGGACAGCAACGGCAAGAAAACCCGCTTCCTGACCCAGGTCAAACTCGAACTCAAACTGGATAACCTGCAAGTTATCCACAGTCGCGTCGAAGCGTTCCAGCCTGCGCAGCCGTTCAACGGGATCATCTCCCGGGCGTTCAGCAGCATGGAGAACTTCACCAACTGGACTCGCCACCTCGGCGACACCGATACGCGTTGGCTGGCAATGAAGGGCGTTCATCCCGCCGATGAGCTGGTAGCATTGCCGGCAGACTTCCACCTCGATAGCGAACACGCCCTGGCCGTACCCGGTTGCCAAGGCCAACGCCATCTGCTGATACTGCGCCGCACGGCATGATTGGGAACACAAGCAAGAATGGCTAAGGTATTCGCGATTGCGAACCAAAAGGGTGGTGTGGGCAAGACCACCACCTGCATCAACCTCGCAGCATCCCTCGTCGCCACCAAGCGCCGGGTGTTGTTGATTGATCTCGATCCACAGGGCAACGCCACCATGGGTAGCGGTGTGGATAAACACGGCCTGGAAAACTCGGTCTACGACCTGTTGATCGGTGAATGCGACCTGGCCCAGGCCATGCACTACTCCGAGCATGGTGGTTACCAGTTGTTGCCGGCCAACCGTGACCTGACGGCCGCGGAAGTGGTTCTGCTGGAAATGCAGATGAAGGAAAGCCGCTTGCGCAGTGCGCTGGCGCCGATCCGTGAAAACTACGATTACATTTTGATCGACTGCCCACCGTCGCTGTCGATGCTGACGTTGAACGCACTGGTTGCCGCCGACGGGGTAATTATCCCCATGCAGTGCGAGTACTTTGCACTCGAAGGCTTGAGCGACCTTGTGGATAACATCAAGCGTATCGCTGAATTGCTGAACCCGAACCTCAAGATCGAAGGTTTGTTGCGTACGATGTACGACCCGCGCCTGAGCCTGATGAACGATGTCTCGGCCCAGCTCAAGGAACACTTCGGCGAGCAACTCTACGATACCGTCATTCCACGCAACATCCGTCTGGCCGAAGCGCCTAGCTACGGCATGCCGGCGCTGGCGTACGACAAAGCATCGCGCGGCGCCGTTGCCTATCTGGCTCTGGCGGGCGAAATGGTTCGTCGTCAGCGCAAAAACTCACGCATCGCCGCTGCTCAGGCAACTTAAGGAATCCCCATGGCCGTCAAGAAACGAGGTCTCGGACGTGGACTGGATGCACTGCTGAGTGGTCCGACCGTCAGCTCGCTGGAAGAACAGGCGGCGCAAGCCGATCACCGTGAGCTGCAACACTTGCCCCTGGACTTGCTCCAGCGCGGCAAATACCAGCCGCGTCGCGATATGGATCCTCAGGCCCTCGAAGAGCTGGCACTGTCGATCAAGGCGCAAGGCGTGATGCAACCGATCGTGGTACGCCCGATTGGCGGTGGCCGCTTTGAAATCATTGCCGGTGAACGCCGCTGGCGCGCCAGTCAGCAGGCCGGGCAGGAAACCATCCCGGCGATGGTGCGCGATGTGCCGGATGAAACGGCCATTGCCATTGCGCTGATCGAGAACATCCAGCGCGAAGACCTCAACCCGATCGAAGAAGCCGTGGCCTTGCAGCGTTTGCAGCAGGAATTCCAGCTGACCCAGCAACAAGTGGCCGAAGCGGTGGGCAAGTCCCGAGTGACGGTAGCTAACCTGCTGCGCCTGATCTCCTTGCCGGAAGTCATCAAGACCATGTTGTCCCACGGCGACCTGGAAATGGGTCATGCCCGTGCTTTGCTCGGTTTGCCGGACAATCAACAGGTTGAAGGGGCGCGACATGTTGTCGCACGCGGGCTGACCGTGCGCCAAACTGAGGCACTGGTTCGCCAGTGGTTGAGTGGCAAACCGGAGCCTGTCGAACCCGCAAAACCAGACCCGGATATCGCCCGTCTGGAACAGCGCCTGGCCGAGCGCCTAGGCTCTGCGGTGCAGATCCGCCACGGTAAGAAGGGAAAAGGGCAGTTGGTGATTGGCTACAACTCCCTGGATGAGCTTCAAGGCGTACTCGCACATATCCGCTGAAACATTTCCTCATGTAGCGCGCAGTCGGAAATCACTACCTGACAGTTGAATAGGGGCAGAACCGCCCCTATACTCTGCGCGCATTTTGTCGGCACAAATTATGCCAAGTTAGTGAATTCTGGCAGCCGACCATTGGAGAGCAATAGTGATGGAAACCCGCACGCCAAACCGCTTGCCGTTCCATCGCCTGGCAGTTTTTCCGGTGTTGATGGCTCAATTCGTGGTCTTGGTCATTGCCGCTTTGGCGCTTTGGCAATGGCACGGAGTCGTTGCCGGATACTCGGGACTTTGCGGAGGCCTGATAGCCTTGCTGCCCAATGTTTATTTCGCTCACAGGGCATTTCGGTTTTCCGGCGCCCGAGCAGCCCAGTCCATCGTCCGGTCATTTTATGCCGGCGAGGCAGGGAAACTGATTTTGACGGCAGTGCTGTTTGCACTGGTGTTTGCAGGTGTGAAGCCATTGGCGCCGATTGCAGTATTCGGTGCCTTCGTGCTGACTCAGTCGGTCAGCTGGTTCGCTCCCCTGCTGATGAGAACAAGACTTTCGAGACCTTAGGGCGTTTGAGGCAACCATGGCAGAAACAACCGCTTCGGGCTATATCCAGCACCACTTGCAGAACCTGACCTTCGGTCAGCACCCTACCGGCGGCTGGGGCTTTGCCCACACCGCAGCAGAAGCCAAGGAAATGGGCTTCTGGGCTTTCCACGTCGATACCCTCGGCTGGTCGGTCGCATTGGGTCTGATCTTCATTCTTCTTTTCCGCATGGCGGCAAAGAAGGCGACTTCCGGTCAGCCAGGTGCTTTGCAGAACTTCGTTGAAGTTTTGGTCGAATTCGTCGATGGCAGCGTGAAAGACAGCTTCCATGGCCGTAGCCCGGTGATTGCACCGCTGGCACTGACCATCTTCGTCTGGGTGTTCCTGATGAACGCCGTCGACCTGGTACCGGTCGACTGGATTCCTCAGCTGGCCATCCTGATCTCCGGCGATGCACACATTCCGTTCCGCGCCGTGTCGACTACCGACCCGAACGCTACCTTGGGCATGGCCCTGTCGGTATTCGCGCTGATCATTTTCTATAGCATCAAGGTCAAGGGCATCGGCGGCTTCATCGGCGAACTGACCCTGCACCCGTTCGGCAGCAAGAACATCTTCGTTCAGGCCCTGCTGATCCCGGTGAACTTCCTGCTGGAATTCGTGACCCTGATCGCCAAGCCGATCTCCCTGGCCCTGCGTCTGTTCGGCAACATGTATGCCGGTGAGCTGGTCTTCATTCTGATTGCTGTGATGTTCGGCAGCGGTCTGCTCTGGCTGAGCGGCCTGGGCGTAGTTCTGCAGTGGGCGTGGGCTGTGTTCCACATCCTGATCATCACCCTGCAGGCGTTCATCTTCATGATGCTGACCATCGTTTACCTGTCGATGGCGCACGAAGAAAACCATTAAGACCAGTCTCGACTAGTCTGATGTCCTTCCCGGTAAAACGGGAAGGGGCTCCTGACGGGGCATCTGAAACGATTTGTTTTACCGCTTTAAATTAAAAAAACCTAAACCATACGACGTAAAAGTCGGGAGGAAAGATGGAAACTGTAGTTGGTCTAACCGCTATCGCTGTTGCACTGTTGATCGGCCTGGGCGCACTGGGTACCGCAATTGGTTTCGGCCTGCTGGGCGGCAAGTTCCTGGAAGGCGCAGCGCGTCAGCCAGAAATGGTTCCAATGCTGCAAGTTAAAATGTTCATCGTTGCCGGTCTGCTCGACGCCGTAACCATGATCGGTGTTGGTATCGCTCTGTTCTTCACCTTTGCGAACCCGTTCGTTGGTCAGATCGCTGGCTAATTACTCGGATCTTCCGGGTAATTTGGTGTGATGGACAACGTAACTGCGAGGTGTTGGCGTGAACATTAATGCGACCCTGATTGGCCAGTCCGTTGCGTTCCTGATTTTTGTACTGTTCTGCATGAAGTTCGTATGGCCTCCGGTCATCGCGGCACTGCACGAACGTCAAAAGAAGATCGCTGATGGTCTGGACGCTGCCAGCCGTGCAGCTCGCGACCTGGAGTTGGCCCAAGAGAAAGCGGGTCAGCAACTGCGCGAAGCGAAAGCTCAGGCAGCTGAAATCATCGAGCAAGCCAAGAAACGCGGTAATCAGATTGTTGAAGAGGCTGTTGAAAAAGCCCGTATCGACGCTGACCGTGTGAAGGTTCAGGCTCAAGCCGAGATCGAACAGGAACTGAACAGTGTCAAAGACGCGCTGCGTGCCCAAGTGGGCTTGCTGGCAGTCGGCGGCGCCGAGAAGATCCTGGGTGCCACAATCGATCAAAACGCGCACGCAGAGCTGGTTAACCAACTGGCTGCTGAAATCTAAGCGAGGGCGATCATGGCAGAACTGACCACGTTGGCCCGACCTTACGCTAAGGCGGCCTTCGAGCACGCTCAGGCCCACCAGCAACTGGCCAATTGGTCAGCCATGCTCGGCCTGGCTGCAGCGGTGTCGGAAGACGACACCATGCAGCGCGTGCTCAAGGCCCCGCGACTGACGAGCGCAGAAAAGGCCGCCACGTTCATTGACGTGTGCGGCGACAAGTTTGATGCCAAGGCACAGAACTTCATCCACGTCGTTGCCGAAAACGACCGTCTCCCGCTGTTGCCGGAGATCGCCGCTCTGTTTGACCTGTACAAGGCCGAACAAGAGAAGTCGGTAGACGTAGAAGTGACCAGTGCTTTCGCATTGAACCAAGAACAGCAAGACAAACTCGCCAAGGTTCTCAGTGCACGACTCAACCGGGAAGTGCGCCTGCAAGTTGCGGAGGACGCTGCCCTTATTGGTGGTGTCGTCATCCGCGCCGGCGACCTGGTTATCGATGGCTCGATTCGCGGCAAAATCGCGAAACTTGCCGAAGCATTGAAATCTTGAGTTTGAAGGGGCAGCAGAGCAATGCAGCAACTCAATCCTTCCGAAATAAGTGAAATTATCAAGGGCCGCATCGACAAGCTCGATGTGACCTCCCAAGCCCGTAACGAAGGCACTGTCGTCAGCGTATCTGACGGTATCGTGCGGATTCACGGTCTGGCCGACGTAATGTACGGCGAGATGATCGAGTTTCCGGGCGGCGTCTTCGGTATGGCCCTCAACCTGGAGCAAGACTCCGTAGGTGCCGTTGTATTGGGCGCATACCAGTCTCTGGCTGAAGGCATGAGCGCCAAATGCACCGGCCGCATCCTGGAAGTTCCGGTTGGTAAGGAACTGCTGGGTCGCGTAGTCGACGCACTGGGTAACCCTGTTGACGGCAAAGGTCCACTGGGCAACACCGAGACCGACGCGGTCGAGAAAGTTGCTCCAGGCGTGATCTGGCGTAAGTCGGTAGACCAGCCTGTACAGACTGGCTACAAGGCTGTCGATGCCATGATTCCTGTCGGCCGTGGCCAGCGTGAGCTGATCATCGGTGACCGTCAGATCGGTAAAACCGCTCTGGCGATCGACGCGATCATCAACCAGAAGAACAGCGGCATTTTCTGCGTCTACGTAGCAATCGGTCAGAAACAATCGACCATCGCCAACGTGGTTCGCAAGCTGGAAGAAAACGGCGCCCTGGCCAACACGATCATCGTGGCTGCCAGTGCTTCGGAATCTCCTGCGCTGCAATTCCTGGCACCGTACTCCGGTTGCACCATGGGTGAATTCTTCCGCGACCGCGGTGAAGACGCGCTGATCGTTTATGACGATCTGTCCAAGCAAGCAGTGGCTTACCGCCAGATTTCCCTGTTGCTGCGCCGTCCACCAGGCCGTGAAGCTTACCCAGGCGACGTGTTCTATCTCCACTCCCGTCTGCTGGAGCGCGCATCCCGCGTTTCGGAAGAATACGTAGAGAAGTTCACCAACGGCGCAGTGACCGGCAAAACCGGTTCCCTGACCGCACTGCCGATCATCGAAACCCAGGCTGGCGACGTTTCCGCGTTCGTTCCGACCAACGTGATTTCCATCACCGACGGTCAGATCTTCCTGGAATCGGCCATGTTCAACTCGGGCATCCGCCCTGCAGTGAACGCCGGTGTTTCGGTATCCCGTGTGGGTGGTGCCGCTCAGACCAAGATCATCAAGAAGCTGTCCGGTGGTATCCGTACCGCTCTGGCTCAGTACCGTGAACTGGCGGCATTCGCCCAGTTCGCTTCTGACCTGGACGAAGCGACCCGTAAGCAACTTGAGCATGGTCAGCGCGTTACCGAGCTGATGAAGCAGAAGCAATACGCTCCAATGTCGATCGCTGACATGGCGCTGTCGCTGTATGCCGCTGAGCGTGGGTTCCTGACTGACGTTGAAATCGCCAAGATCGGCAGCTTCGAGCAAGCGCTGATTGCTTTCTTCAACCGCGATCACGCCGATTTGATGGCGAAGATCAACGTGAAGGGTGACTTCAATGACGAAATCGATGCTGGCATGAAAGCCGGTATCGAGAAGTTCAAGGCCACCCAAACCTGGTAAGCCGCAGCGGGAGCCTAGCGGCTCCCGCTTGCTAACCTGATAGGTGTTACATGGCAGGCGCAAAAGAGATTCGCAGTAAGATTGCGAGCATCAAAAGCACGCAAAAGATTACCAGCGCCATGGAAAAAGTGGCGGTCAGCAAAATGCGCAAGGCACAAATGCGCATGGCTGCTAGCCGTCCTTATGCGGAGCGTATCCGCCAGGTAATTGGGCATCTGGCCAACGCCAACCCGGAATACCGCCACCCGTTCATGATCGACCGTGAAATCAAGCGTGTCGGTTATGTCGTAGTGAGCAGTGACCGTGGTCTGTGCGGCGGCTTGAACACCAACCTGTTCAAGGCCCTGGTCAAGGACATGGCGGTAAACCGCGAAAACGGCGTCGAGATCGATCTGTGTGTCGTTGGTAGCAAGGGTGCGGCCTTTTTCCGCAACTTCGGCGGTAACGTCGTTGCAGCTATCAGCCACCTGGGTGAAGAGCCGTCGATCAATGATCTGATCGGCAGCGTCAAGGTGATGCTGGATGCCTACCTGGACGGCCGTATTGACCGCCTGTCCGTGGTGTCCAACAAGTTCATCAACACCATGACGCAACAGCCTACCGTGGAGCAATTGATTCCACTGGTGGCAACCCCGGATCAAGACCTCAAGCACCACTGGGACTATCTCTACGAACCGGATGCCAAGGAGCTGCTGGACGGCTTGATGGTCCGTTACGTGGAGTCGCAGGTCTACCAGGCCGTGGTCGAGAACAACGCGGCTGAACAAGCTGCGCGGATGATCGCGATGAAGAACGCTACCGACAACGCCGGTGATTTGATCAGCGATTTGCAGCTGGTCTACAACAAGGCGCGTCAGGCTGCGATCACCCAAGAGATCTCGGAAATCGTCGGCGGCGCTGCCGCGGTTTAACGGTTCAAATATTCAGAGGATCCAGCTATGAGTAGCGGACGTATCGTTCAAATCATCGGCGCCGTTATCGACGTGGAATTTCCACGCGACAGCGTACCGAGCATCTACAACGCGCTGACTGTACAAAGCGCGGCCGGGACCACCCTGGAAGTTCAGCAGCAGCTGGGCGACGGCGTGGTTCGTACCATTGCGATGGGTTCCACCGAAGGCTTGAAGCGCGGTCTGGACGTTGTCGACTCTGGCGCAGCCATCTCCGTACCGGTTGGTAAAGCAACTCTGGGCCGGATCATGGACGTTCTGGGCAACCCGATCGACGAAGCAGGTCCAATCGATACCGACGAGCGTTGGGGCATTCACCGTCCAGCGCCTTCGTTCGCCGAACAAGCAGGCGGCAACGACCTGCTGGAAACCGGCATCAAGGTTATCGACCTGGTTTGCCCGTTCGCCAAAGGCGGTAAAGTCGGTCTGTTCGGTGGTGCCGGTGTAGGCAAAACCGTAAACATGATGGAACTGATCCGTAACATCGCCATCGAGCACAGCGGTTATTCCGTGTTCGCCGGTGTGGGTGAGCGTACTCGTGAGGGTAACGACTTCTACCACGAGATGAAGGATTCCAACGTTCTGGACAAAGTGGCACTGGTTTACGGTCAGATGAACGAGCCGCCGGGTAACCGTCTGCGCGTAGCACTGACCGGCCTGACCATGGCCGAGAAGTTCCGTGACGAAGGTAACGACGTTCTGCTGTTCGTCGACAACATCTATCGTTACACCCTGGCCGGTACTGAAGTATCCGCACTGCTGGGCCGTATGCCTTCCGCAGTAGGTTACCAGCCGACCCTGGCTGAAGAGATGGGCGTTCTGCAAGAACGTATCACTTCGACCAAGGAAGGTTCGATCACTTCGATCCAAGCGGTATACGTACCTGCGGATGACTTGACCGACCCGTCGCCAGCGACCACCTTCGCCCACTTGGACGCCACCGTCGTTCTGTCCCGTGACATCGCTTCCCTGGGTATCTACCCAGCGGTCGATCCACTCGACTCGACTTCGCGCCAGCTGGACCCGAACGTAATCGGCCAGGACCACTACGACACCGCTCGCGGCGTTCAGTACGTTCTGCAGCGTTACAAAGAACTGAAGGACATCATTGCGATCCTGGGTATGGACGAGCTGTCGGAAGCCGACAAGCAGTTGGTAAACCGTGCTCGTAAGATCCAGCGTTTCTTGTCGCAGCCGTTCTTCGTGGCTGAAGTCTTCACCGGTGCTTCGGGTAAATACGTTTCCCTGAAAGACACCATTGCTGGCTTCAAAGGCATCCTCAACGGTGACTACGACCACCTGCCAGAACAAGCGTTCTACATGGTTGGCGGCATCGAAGAAGCGATCGAGAAAGCCAAGAAACTGTAATCCCGGCGCCCGGAAACGGGCGCTAATTTAGGTTGAGGCAATCAGATGGCTATGACAGTCCATTGCGATATCGTCAGCGCGGAAGGGGAAATCTTTTCCGGTCTGGTCGAGATGGTGATTGCGCACGGTGCACTGGGTGATCTTGGTATCGCTCTGGGTCACGCGCCGCTGATCACCAATCTCAAGCCGGGCCCGATCCGCCTGGTCAAGCAGGGCGGGGAAGAGGAGGTGTATTACATCTCCGGTGGTTTCCTCGAGGTTCAGCCGAACATGGTCAAGGTTCTTGCCGACACCGTGCAACGTGCTGCCGACCTGGACGAAGCCTCCGCTCAGGAAGCCGTTAAGGCTGCCGAGAAGGCCTTGCATGAGCGGGGCGCGGAATTCGATTACGGTTCTGCTGCCGCACGTCTGGCCGAGGCCGCAGCTCAGCTGCGCACCGTCCAGCAGATCCGCAAGAAGTTTGGCCACTAAGGTTGAGCTTGTTGTGTGATTGATTAAAAAGGGTAGCCTCGGCTACCCTTTTTTCTTTTCCGATATTCATCACGATGGTCGCAGCCGCTGACCACCCAGGATTGGTAGCCAGTCATGTCTCTTGAAATCGTTATTCTCGCTGCTGGCCAAGGCACGCGCATGCGTTCCGCTTTGCCGAAAGTACTGCACCCGATTGCCGGCAACTCCATGCTCGGCCATGTTATCCACAGCGCCCGACAACTTGATCCACAGCGCATCCACGTGGTGATCGGCCATGGTGCCGATGCTGTGCGTGAGCGTCTGGCCGCTGACGATCTGAATTTCGTCCTTCAGGACAAACAACTGGGGACCGGCCATGCCGTTGCCCAGGCTGTACCGTTCATCAAAGCCGACACCGTGTTGGTTCTTTACGGTGACGTGCCATTGATCGAAGTTGAAACCCTGCAGCGCTTGCTCAAGCTGGTCGTGCCCGGGCAGATGGGTCTGCTTACCGTGGAGCTGGACGACGCAACCGGTTATGGCCGTATCGTTCGCGGCACCGACGGCAAAGTCGCTGCCATCGTCGAGCACAAGGACGCGACCGAAGCTCAACGCGCCATCAACGAAGGCAACACCGGTATCCTCGCGGTCCCGGCCGATCGCCTGGCCGACTGGACGGGGCGTCTGTCGAACAACAACGTGCAGGGCGAGTACTACCTGACCGACGTGATCGAAATGGCGGTCAACGATGGTCTGGTGGTTGCCACCGAACAGCCTCACGATGCGATGGAAGTGCAGGGCGCCAACGACCGCAAGCAGCTTTCCGAGCTTGAGCGGCACTATCAACTGCGCGCTGGTCGCCGCTTGATGGCACAAGGCGTGACATTGCGCGACCCGGCGCGTTTCGATGTGCGCGGTGAAGTCACCGTTGGCCGCGATGTGCTGATTGATATCAACGTGATCCTCGAAGGCAAAGTCGTCATTGAAGACGACGTGGTGATCGGCCCGAATTGTGTGATCAAGGACAGCACCTTGCGCAAAGGCGTGGTGATCAAGGCGAGCAGCCACATCGAAGGCGCGATTCTCGGTGAAGGCAGCGATGCCGGTCCGTTCGCACGTTTGCGCCCAGGCACCGTGCTGGAAGCACGGGCGCATGTGGGTAACTTCGTCGAGCTGAAAAATGCTCACCTGGGTGAAGGCGCCAAGGCAGGTCACCTGACTTATCTAGGCGATGCCGAAATTGGTGCACGCACCAACATTGGTGCTGGCACCATCACCTGCAATTACGACGGCGCCAATAAGTGGAAAACCGTGTTGGGTGAAGACGTGTTCATCGGCTCCAACAACTCGTTGGTGGCACCTGTGGATATCCTGGACGGTGCAACGACTGCGGCCGGATCGACCATTACTTCGACTGTGGATAAAGCCCAGTTGGCGGTAGGTCGTGCTCGTCAGAAGAACATCGATGGCTGGAAGCGGCCGGAGAAGATCAAGAAGGACTGAGTTATCCACAGTTCATAAAATCAAAAGATCGCATCCTTCGGCAGCTCCTACAGAGTGATCACAAATCCCGTGTAGGAACTGCCGCAGGCTGCGATCTTTTTTGGTTTATCCACAGATATTTTTATCGCTGCGCGCTTGACGAAGTTTCGCCAATAGGTTTTGATTGCTTCCGTTATCTTTCGAATCGAAACTTACCCCGCCATGTCGAAGCGCAACACACCTCAACGTCGTCACAACATCCTCGCCTTGCTCAATGAGCAGGGCGAAGTCAGTGTGGACGAGCTGGCCAAGCGCTTCGAAACATCGGAAGTTACGATTCGCAAGGATCTTGCGGCACTGGAAAGCAACGGTCTGTTGCTGCGTCGTTATGGCGGCGCGATCACCATGCCTCAGGAACTGGTGGCTGACCTCGGTCAACCGGTATCCAAGTACAAGCAAGCCATCGCCCGCGCTGCAGTCACGCGTATACGCGAACATGCGCGAATCATCATCGACAGCGGCAGTACCACCGCCTCGATGATTCCGGAACTCGGTCAACAACCGGGTCTGGTGGTGATGACCAACTCGCTGCATGTCGCCAACGCGCTCAGCGAACTCGAACACGAACCCGTGCTGTTGATGACGGGTGGCACGTGGGACCCGCATTCCGAGTCCTTTCAGGGGCAGGTTGCCGAGCAGGTACTACGCTCTTACGACTTTGATCAATTGTTCATCGGTGCCGATGGCATCGATCTGGTTCGCGGTACGACCACTTTCAATGAATTGCTCGGGCTGAGCCGCGTCATGGCTGAAGTCGCCCGTGAAGTGGTCGTGATGGTGGAGGCCGACAAGATTGGCCGCAAGATTCCCAACCTGGAACTGCCCTGGAGCAGTGTCCATACCCTTATTACCGATGATCGCCTGCCGCTTGAAGCTCGCGATCAGATTCAGGCCCGCGGCATCACGTTGATTTGCGCGGCCGTCAGTCAGGAGAAATAGCATGTGTGGAATTGTCGGCGCAGTTGCAGAACGTAATATCACCGCCATCCTGGTCGAAGGCCTGAAGCGTCTGGAGTACCGTGGGTATGACAGCGCCGGCGTGGCGGTCTACACCAACGACGAGAAGCTCGAGCGCCTGCGTCGCCCGGGCAAGGTCAGCGAATTGGAGCAGGCACTGGCCGAAGAGGCGCTGGCCGGTCGGCTGGGCATCGCCCACACCCGCTGGGCGACTCACGGTGCACCGTGCGAGCGCAATGCGCACCCGCATTTTTCCGGTGATCTGGCGGTGGTGCACAACGGCATCATCGAAAACCACGAAGCTCTGCGCGAACAGCTCAAGGCTTTGGGTTACGTGTTCACCTCGGACACCGACACCGAAGTCATCGCCCACTTGCTCAATCACAAGCTCAAAGACCTGCGCGACCTGACCGTGGCCCTCAAGGCAACCGTTAAAGAACTGCATGGCGCTTACGGTCTGGCAGTGATCAGTGCGCAACAACCGGATCGCCTGGTTGCAGCCCGTAGCGGTAGCCCGCTGGTGATCGGCCTGGGCCTGGGGGAAAATTTCCTCGCGTCCGACCAGTTGGCCCTGCGTCAGGTCACCGACCGCTTCATGTACCTGGAAGAAGGCGATATCGCCGAGATCCGTCGCGACAGCGTGCAGATCTGGGACGTGAGCGGCCAAGCGGTTGAGCGCCAGACAGTGCAGTACAGCGATGGCGCCGAAGCTGCCGACAAAGGCGAATTCCGCCACTACATGCTCAAGGAAATCCACGAGCAACCGTCTGTGGTGCAACGCACGCTGGAAGGTCGCTTGAGCCAGAACCAAGTGCTGGTGCAAGCGTTCGGCCCACAGGCTGCAGAGCTGTTTGCCAAGGTGCGCAACGTGCAAATCGTCGCGTGCGGCACCAGTTATCACGCCGGTATGGTCGCCCGTTACTGGCTCGAAGAGCTGGCCGGCATCCCGTGCCAGGTCGAAGTCGCCAGCGAGTTCCGCTATCGCAAAGTCGTGGTGCAGCCTGACACGCTGTTCGTCACCATTTCCCAGTCCGGCGAAACCGCCGACACCCTGGCTGCGCTGCGTAACGCCAAGGAACTGGGCTTCCTCGCCAGCCTGGCGATCTGCAACGTTGGCATCAGTTCTCTGGTGCGTGAATCCGACCTGACCCTGCTGACCCAGGCCGGTCGCGAAATCGGCGTGGCTTCGACCAAAGCGTTCACCACGCAACTGGTTGGCCTGCTGTTGCTGACCCTGTCGCTGGGTCAGGTTCGCGGCACGTTGGCTGCTGGTGTCGAAGCCACGCTGGTCGAGGAACTCCGTCGCCTGCCGACTCGCCTGGGTGAAGCGCTGGCGATGGACAGCACCGTCGAGAAAATCGCCGAGCTGTTTGCCGAGAAGAACCACACGCTGTTCCTCGGCCGTGGCGCGCAATTCCCGGTGGCGATGGAAGGAGCGCTCAAGCTCAAGGAAATCTCCTACATCCACGCCGAAGCCTACCCGGCCGGCGAACTCAAACACGGCCCGCTGGCGCTTGTGGATAACGACATGCCTGTGGTCACTGTGGCGCCAAACAACGAGCTGCTGGAGAAGCTGAAGTCCAACCTTCAGGAAGTCCGCGCTCGTGGTGGTCAGCTAGTCGTCTTCGCCGACGAGAAAGCCGGCATGACCAACGGTGAAGGCACGCACGTTGTGCAAATGCCGCACATCCACAACATCCTGTCGCCGATCCTCTACACCATCCCGCTGCAGTTGCTCTCGTATTACGTGGCTGTGCTGAAAGGCACTGACGTCGACCAGCCACGCAACCTGGCGAAATCGGTGACTGTGGAATAAGTTATCCACAGGTCGTTGAGTTGATGCTTCGAAAAAGTATTTCGAAACCGTCAGCTCAATGACTCGTGGCGGCTGGCGTCGACTATTAAATTATCTTGTCGCCTTGTGTGGAGGAGAAGCTTTGTGACAAGCGAATTAGCGCCTGTTGGAATCCTTTTACTTTAGAAATATCTCCTCGGGTTCTGTGGGTTATGACGCCATAGGCGTAAGGAAGTAAACCATCCAGCCACTCACGGGGGTGGATCTCTACACTGTTCTCCAGTGTCGATACGACCCAGTCTGGTAGCCAAGATACATCTCGATCCGAGAAGTTGACTTCGCCTGCGATCAGCAGCGCCAAAGTGGTGCGCAGTGGCGACTTTTCCTTGAACAATCGCTCTTGCAATGCCTGGCAAGCATCCGGGTTATCAAGTAATACGCGAAGATCGTTGGGTTTCTTTAGCCTCAGCGAGGCCGGAAGCAATGTAGACAAGGTTGCTAAAGAGTCTCCCCATCGTTTTCTTACTTCCAAATCAATCCCGACGAAGTCCAGCGCTGGCGGCGCGAGCGATGCGTTACGGATAACCGCGGGTGTCAGACAGCGCAGGCGAAGGTTCATGATGTCCATAAAGCACTGGTCACTGGCGCATAAAAACTCCCTGGTAGGAGCGGAGCCCAGTGCGGTTGTCAGCGGTGGGCCGATAATGAACGTGGCATTGCGTCGGTGGGGTAGGTAATGAATGTCTCCCCAGCTTTCGTTCAGGCAATGAGAGAGCCAAGCCTGGGGCGTGGGGCCGTTGAACGGGTCCAAATTCATGGGGACGCCAAAACCGTTGAACACCACATGACCGAGGGGAGTAAGCCGGCTCTTCAATAGTTGGTGGAACCCATGTTCGAACACGATCGGGGCGTAACCGTTTCGGGTATAAAGGTCGACAATAATGACGTCATATGTATCGGGGGTGACAACTAGGAAGTCCGCAGCATCTGCGACCACACTCTCGAAGTCGATACTGTCTGAAAGTCGTTTCTGGTTGTCGAGGCTGCGCACGAGAGCTGTCTCGTCCAGATCAACGGCCAGCAGACTTTTCACTCTGGTGCTGGCTCCGATCGGCGCCAGCGCCACACCATCCGAAAGACCCAGCATCAGAACCGAAATACGATCCTTGGAAGTATCCCCCAAGAAACCTGTACAGCCCATGTCGTCATAATATTGTCCGCAAAAAATCTGCTCGTTTCGTACAGATTCAGGTCGATCCTTGAAGTCGAATTTCATGAAAGGCAACTCCGTTTGTAAGAGGCAGGGCGCGGCCAAGTACTTCAATGCTCAAATGCTTCAGGGTATTTTTTGAGGTAAGCATCATTGAGCTGCGTATCTTGGGAGCGCATGAAAATTCTGAAATCGGGAATCAGAAAGACCAACAGAGACAACATCACGACCATGGCGCCTAGAAGCGTGATTGTCATAGCGACGCCCAAATAGGCGATCAGGGTATTCATAGCAAAACTGCCCAACGGACTGGCCGCGGCAGACAGAAATGAAACCGTGGCAAATATCCGGTTGCGGTGGAGCTTCGGTGTCGCCAGCAACCTTACTGCCGAGGTGGGGATGTTGATCAACATCAAGCCAATACCACCGCAGAAAAAGGCAATAGGTATGATGAGTGAGAATGAAATTGTTCCAACCGCCAAGAGATTGCATCCCAATAATGCAAAGCCGGCGGATACACACATATCACGGGGTACTCGGTCAGATAACCAGCCGATTATTTTATAACTGCCCGCCAAAATGCCTAGCCCGAAACAGGAATCCAGAAGCCCTATATAAGTGACGGGGTACTGGATGACGTCCTTAACGTAAAGCGGAATTAGGATGGTGAAGAATGGAAACAGGGCAAAGTTGATCAGCATTGCGATGATGGCCAAATAGAATTCAACCTTCACCCCGTAAACTACTTTGAAACCGGAATAGATCATGGTGAAGCCGCCGGCTCCTGAAATTTTTTCGCCTTGGTCGGTGGCACCGATGTGGGTCGGGATGCTGGTGATCAGCACCCCGGCAATCAGAATCGCAAAAAAATCGGCGGCAAAGGCGAACGTAACACCAAAGCTGTAAATCAACCCGCTTGCCAGTGCTGGCCCCAGCAGAATCGAAAAAGATGACATTACGCTTTTGGTCCGAAAGGCCAAAGAGACCTTATCATCGGCTGCAAACAAAGGAATGATTGACGCTTGGAGAGGGTCGCGCACACCAACAATCGCACTGCTGATCATCATTAATGCGCCCACTGTCCAAGGATCGAACAACCCCGTAGAGCACAGTACCACCATCAAAAACGCAGTCATCAAGCTGATACACGACGCCAGTTTGATGATCAGGAGTTTGTTATATTTGTCTCCCAGCCATCCCAGTAGGGGTCTAGCTAACACCTCTGTTGCGATGGAGCAGGCAATCATGTTGGCAAAATAGAGCGCAGAGCCTGTTTCCTGTAAGGTCCACCAGGCTATCGCGAGTTGATTGCACCGCCCGCCAAGAACCATTAGCAAAAAGCTGAATTGTACTTTCAGCAAACGCCGATCGGTGCCGGGGAAGCCCCACGCATTACCTGAAAAATGGGCACTCATTGACGTTCCTTTAATACAGATAAGATGACTGCGTAACCAGAGGCGTTCAAGAAACGAAGGAATAAAGCTCATCAGGGTAAATCGTCCGATATCGCTCGATACCGCCCTCAAGGCTATACAGTTCTGCTTTCTGGTTGAGGCTGCGAAGTGTCAGCAGGGCAGCTTTGCTCCTGACGCCGGATTTGCAATAAAAAACTATACGGAGGGAAGCATCGAGTTCGTCCTGGCGCTTGATGATGTCTTTAAGCGGAATTAGTTTGCCGCCTAGCGAATCTTGTTGGTGTTCACTGATGTCGCGTACATCAACCAATTGAAACTGCTCCTTCGTAGCTATCCACTCATGCAGTGTGTCAGGCGAGAGCCAATCATTGTCATGCCATGTAGATGTCGTCATAGCACCGAGCGTTTTAGCAATGAGGGGGGCACGTGTTTTTTTGTTGATGTTCAACAGGCGGAAAGTGTTGTCGAGGCAATCGATAGACAACAATTGTCCGCTCAAAGGCTCCCCGGCGTGGAGGATGAGCTTGAGTACTTCATTTGCCTGAAAGCAACCGAGTAATCCGGGTATAACTCCAAGAACGCCTGCTTCCGAGCAGTTTTGTGTCAAGTGCGGGGGGGGCGGTGTTTCAAATAGATCCCGGAAGCACGGCCCTCGCTTGTTGGTGTGCCGGTTGTAATAATTAAATACCGACACCTGCCCCTCGAACTGACTAATCGAGGCGTAGACCATCGGCTTTTCGGATTCAATGCAGGCGTCACTGATGAGGTATTTGGCGTCGAAATTATCAGTGGCGTCGACGATGATGTCGTATTCCGCCAGCAGCGAAAGGACGTTATCCGGGGTTAGCGTGGTGGCAATGGTATAAACCAAAATGTCCGGATTTAGCATTTTGATGCGGCGCTTAGCTGCCAACACTTTTAGGTCGCCTATATCGGCACTTGCATAGAGAATTTGTCGGTGCAGATTGCTCAAGTCGACGGTGTCGTTATCAACGATACCGATCGTCCCGACACCGGCACCTGCCAGGTATAGGAGTACTGGGCATCCAAGCCCACCTGCGCCAACCACTAGCACCTTACTGTCTTTGAGGCGCTGCTGCCCTTGGGCGCCAACTTCGTTGAGGATTATTTGACGGGTGTAACGAGAGGTATCCATCTTTATATGGCATTGCATGTCAGCCACCCGCCACTGCGTTGATTAGAATCAATTGCGCGTTGCTCTCCAGAGGACGGCAGCGGTCGTGCTCACTGGTCACAGGGTTTCCGTCGACGAATAGCCCAACGAACGGCAGCGGGCGCAGGTCCTCAGTGAAGACTGGCCCAACCAGGTCTGGAAACCGTACGATCAGATTATTTATTACATCGCTGAGACACGAGCCCTCTGTAGGGTATGTTTTATGTTGCTCGGTATAGCGCATGAATTGCCGGGGAAAATGTACGACTGCCATGGGTCATCCTCGAACAGCGTTTGTTGTAAGGTCGATAGAAAACACATCCAGCCTAGAGGTGATCAGTTTTCCGATTTCCGACAGTTCGGTCGAATTCTTGAGAGTTATCAGACTTCTGAGGAAATACTGATTTAAGTAGTCGATTCGCTCGGGACGAGCTCTCATGGAGCCAGTGGTTAGCAGCCGCTGATGGTAGTTCAATGCGCTGACCGCAAACAGGCAAGCCAGCAAGACGCCTCTAGGGTTTTTACCTCCGGTCCCCGACGGCAGTATGTAATCATTCGAACTATCTTTGATCTGGAAGTCGTAAATCTCGGCGATTAAACTTGACCAGATATGGGATAGTTCGTGAACGAGCAACTCTTCAAGATCGGTAATGCTGGTAAATGCGGCTTCTCCTAAAAACATTTGCTGTGGAAGCACGGGATTCGTCAGGCTAACCTGATGATTCAAAATTTTATGTATGTTGACCGGTATATCCAGCAAACTCTCCCATTCTGGCAGCATGAATTTTAGATTTTTTGTTGCTTCAGTCAACATGAATTTCTCAGCGTTACTGAGTTTTTTATGAGGTGGTAGTTCTGGTGCGCCTTCGACGTTCCGGTTATATAAAGCAGTGGCGAAATCTGGCTGAAGATAAGCGGTTAAATGTAAATTTTCTCCAGAGATATTTTTGCGTACGACAGCGACGAGAGTTAAAAGTTTTTTACTGTTGAAATCGGGATTTACAAAAGGCAGGCCGTTTATTTCATCTAATATGTTTAATGGCGTCATTTTCTTTTAGCGTCCTTGTCCATGGTTGCAGCACAAGAAAATTTGTCAGGTCCCGAGTTTTTATTCTGTGGGCAGAAAAATTAGCTATAGCACTGTCTATTTGCTTTTCATCAATAGAGAGTGTCAACAACGATTTTTTCAAGAGATCTAACGTTCTATATCCATACCACATATTTTTTAGATAGCAAAGTATGTGTTCTTCTTGTGTTTGCGTAATGATTTGTTCAGATGTCCACTGTCTTAAAAACTGCCTGATATGAATCAGTGGTTCGCTAAGTGACAAATAAGGCTCTTGGGCTTGGTGTAGCAGCGTTACTTCGTCGTCGGACAGCTCCGGATCGCTCGCAAATAGTCGATATACTTCACCAAAGCCTTTCATTCCCAGCTTTTCCATCTCGCATGCGCGAATAGCACCCATGGACGACAATCCCCAAATACGCCAACCCGCTTTCAGGGCGTCTAAAATTTCGGAGTGGCCGACGGCAGGATGCGCATGGAACACGCCATCGACAATGGCTAGGTTCGACGGTGCCGAATGCGCCACTAGGTGTTCTATATCGCCGCGTTTGATGGGTGGGCATAACACCAGACCGCTAACGCACAATAATTTTTTGTCGATCCCTTGTAGGGAAGGGCCCGCAAACAGCGTGCATAATTCAAGCGCTTTGTTTGACATACGCAAGCAACCTCGGGCCGACCCTTTTCAAGCCGGGCTCAAAGGTTTCAAGACCCGGAATAATGATTCTGACCACAGTGATGTCGTCAGTTGGTTTACTGAGTAAGACTCTCAACACGGTACCAAGGCCTATATGTCGCAAACACTCAATGAGTAATTCCCAGGCCGACTCGATCGTGGTAATCGCCACTTCCTGGCAGTTGATCGAGGAATAATCAATCATCTCAGTCCGTGAGGTGGCTTCGGCACGCAAGCGTGATACAGCCTGCAACTCGACCAAACGGCCCTTTTTTTCGAAGTATTTTACGCGCTCGATGATGTCGTCCCGGCCTCCGTGGATGTGGCTTAAACGGCTTTGAGCCGCCTCGCAGATAGCTCGGATCAAGGCAATTTCTTTTATAGGATGCAAACCTGAGCCAGTGGCCACAGAGATAGGTGCGTGGGGGGACTCTTCCATAATGAAAGCCTGAAAGTAGGCTAGGCCAAAACAGTTCTCCGTATAACGCACCGATAAGTTCAAATTCGCGTTTTTTACTTTATTGATCAGGGCTTCGGTTTCCGCGCTGAAATCGTCCAGATTTACCAGGCAGGAACTATCATTCAAAAAATTAAAGGCTTGAACGTCGCGCTCCATGAGCTCGCAAATAGCGTGTACAGATGCCTCCACCAAGTCATTGCCCGATGCCAAGCCACTGGAGCTTTCTCCGAAGAGTCGTTGCCCGGGGTTTTCGGGATAGGGGATGAATACCAACTCAGCAGGCGCAAGCACTTTTTGATTTTGCAATACATCCTGAACTTCGACTGCCATGATGAGCGAATCCGGGTCGGCCGAGGAGCCATACAACATGCATAACTGATTGAAGTTTATTCGTCCTGCATGGCTTTTTATGAGTTGTCTCGGTGTGGTCTTTAATAGCTCAAGTTGTGCGGTGTTATATTGCGCAAGGCTGAATTCTATTGCCTCCATGTATGCGCCTATCTTGGCTTCTACCGATCTTAGCCCTTTTCCAGCATTTACGCACAGCGAGCCCTTCAATGCATCGGGCCGAATACTAGCAAATACGGGTATTCCTATACGGTCCAACCACGTCGTGTCAGTCACTCGAGTAATACCCAACTGTGGGGCTAAATCATTTGCGATAATTTTTAATGTTTCTTCGGCACTGCGGCGACGAAGGCTTGAGCTAAGTCTGTGCATAAAGAACCTCACTTTTAGTGATGAGATCTATCAAGCATAATGTTCGAAGGAATAGAAAATGGGAGGGAATAGTTCCCCCCCCCCCCCACTTTTGTCAGGCTGCGACTTTCATATCTTCAGGTAGTGCCAATGTATTATTGTTTGACTGATGAGCTACAAAGCCTGCATGCATCAGACTTTCATCATTAAGAATGACGGAAAATTTCTCCGCGGTTTCTACGTCTAATTGGAGTTCGAAGGTCACATCATTAGCTGTGGAATCCATTTCTCGTAGTCCTTTTTTATGTTGAGAATAAGAGGTTCTGTTGCGCAACGCCTATAATTTCTCGCAGAGGACGAAGTTAATGTCAAATTAAATATTTTTATTTCGACTGCACACTTTTTGCTGTCGCTATTTCCTACAACAGCAGCCTACATTGACTTCGGAGCATTCTGACAATAAATCAAGACGGGTGAGAGATCGGTAGTTGTTTTGGTTTACTGGTCAGACAATTGGCCTTTGGTATAAGTTGTTGATTAAATACAGAAGCGTTATTTGTAGCAGGCGAGTAATGTCATTGTTTAATGCGTTTAGGTTTTAGGTCATTCTGAACCGCTCACGAAATCGCGGAGGTAACCAGGTCGACTCCAGTTCGTCGCAATCGCAAAAAAATTTTTCCTCCGGTGAGATACTCATTTTCAAATTTCATTGAATTTGCCGAATCTCAGTGGCGCAACTGTTGATGTCGGATCTAACTTTTTTGGGTGGGCACGCAGCCTTGCCACGAAAACCTCGTGAGGCGAATTTGATCGTCCGCTCTTTGATTACTTTTTTTACTGAGCAACGATGCCGCTGGCTCCTTTCATCCAAGGTCAGGAGCATTCCGACTTTTGTAATGATTGGCTTCCCGCTATATATGCATCTGCTGAGGTTCGACTTCGGGTTTTAGGTCAACTTGCGAAGATCAACTGACGTTGCCATGTTCTGGATCTAAAACAAAGGAGTACCCATGGACCGCTTCCAGGAAATGCAGGTCTTCACTGCTGTCGCCCAAGACCAGGGCTTTTCTGCTGCGGCGCGGCGGTTGGGGCTGTCGGCGGCCAGCGTCACACGGGCGGTGGCGGCGTTGGAGAAGCGCATCGGTACGCAATTGCTCACGCGCACGACACGCAGTGTGCATTTGAGCGAGGCCGGTCAGCGTTATCTTGAAGATTGTCGGAGGATTCTTGCCGAGGTGCAGGAAGCCGAGGATTCGGCGGCGGGTAGTCACGCTCAGCCTCGTGGGCAATTGACGATCACTGCGCCGGTTTTGTTCGGTGAGTTGTTTGTCACACCGCTGATGGTGGATTTTCTGACTCAGTTTCCGGACGTCATGATCAATGCGCTGCTGGTTGACCGGGTGGTGAGCGTGGTCGAGGAGGGCGTTGATGTGGCGGTGCGCATTGGCGATCTGCCCGATAGCAACCAGCATGCGATCCGTGTGGGTGAAGTGCGGCGAGTCATCGTTGCGTCACCGCAGTTTCTGGCTGCCAATGGTCGACCGACACATCCGCAAGACCTGACTCAGGCACCGATCATTGCAACGTCGTCGATCGGTCAGCAAAGAAGCTGGCCGTTCCTCGAAGGTGACGAGCCACTGAGTGTGCGCACTGAGCCGCGTCTAGTGGTGACGGCGAATCAAGCCGCGATTACCGCAGCGGCGCTTGGTCTGGGTTACACCCGAGTCTTGTCCTATCAAGTGGCGAGCAAGATTGCGACCGGGGAGCTGGAAATCATTCTGGCCGAATTCGAAGTTGCGCCCCTGCCAATCCACGTGGTTTACCAGGGCGGACGCAAGGCACCGGCGCGGGTCCGCAGTTTTGTCGACTTTACGGTGAAGGCGCTCAGGGAGCATCCGGCCTTGCAGGGCTGATGGGTTGTTTCACTGGATGAAATAATGGATTGCGTTTGCTGGTTATTCTGTTGTTTCCATGAGTGGTAGAAGATGGCTGCCATCGGTGCTGATCTTTCCTGAACAGCGCCACTCACTCGCGGAGTCCTCTATGCAAGCCATCAAACTCTACAACTTCCCACGCTCCGGCCACGCTCACCGTGTGGAACTGATGCTTTCGCTGCTGCAACTGCCGACCGAGTTGATCTTCGTCGACCTCGCCAAAGGCGAACACAAGCAGCCTGAATTCCTGGCGCTCAATGCGTTTGGTCAAGTGCCGGTGCTGGACGATCAGGGTGTGGTGTTGGCCGATTCCAATGCGATTTTGGTTTATCTGGCTCAAAAATATGGCAACGGTCGTTGGTTGCCTGCCGATCCAGTTGGCGCTGCAAAGGTGCAACGCTGGCTGTCCGCCGCCGCGGGCCCCATTGCTTTTGGCCCAGCCCGGGCAAGGTTGATCACGGTGTTTGGTGCGCCTTACAACGCTGACGAAGTGATCCCTTACGCCCACACCGTGCTCAAAGTGATCGATAAGGAATTGGCCAACACGCCGTTCCTGGCCGGCAGCGAGCCCACCATCGCCGACGTGGCTGCCTACAGCTATATCGCCCATGCACCGGAGGGCAACGTGTCGCTCGACGACTACGCCAACATCCGCACCTGGTTGGCACGGGTCGAAGCCTTGCCTGGTTTTGTCGGCATGCCGCGCACTGTCGCCGGTCTGCAAAAAACTGCCTGACGTTGGTGGCCCGACCTAGTCGGGCCCTACACGCTGTGCCGCTGGCGCAGGGGAGAAGCCGTAATGGAACATTCACCGTGGCATGCAGGCGAGATCCAATTGCAGGCTCATGTCGGAGTCAGCGAGCGAATGGAAGCGTTAGGTCGCAGGGTGATTCGCGATCACATGCCGGACCAGCACCGCACGTTCTATGAGCAACTGCCGTTCATGTTGTACGGCGCAGTGGATGCGGCCGGAAACCCGTGGGCCAGCGTGCTTGAAGGGGATGCCGGTTTTGTGCAATCACCAGAGCCTCAGTTGTTGCAGTTCAGCAGCCTGCCTGCGGCGGACGATCCTGCGCAGTTGGGCGATGGCGCGGCCATCGGCCTTCTGGGCATCGAACTGCATACCCGCCGCCGCAACCGCATCAATGGCCATATCGGCGCGATGACTGCGAATGGTTTTGCCGTGACGGTGGATCAGTCCTACGGCAATTGCCCGCAGTACATCCAGTTGAGGCAGTTTCGTTCGGTGCCGTTGGCGGATCCGGCAACACGTCCAGCGCAGCACTTCAACGAGCTGGATGATGCGGCCAAGGCCACGATCGCCGAGGCAGACACCTTCTTCGTCGCCAGCTATGTCGATGTCGATGGCGTACGTTCGGTGGATGTTTCACACCGTGGTGGCCAGTCGGGTTTCGTACAAGTGGAAGGCAATCGCCTGACCATCCCGGACTTTGCCGGCAACCTGTTTTTCAACACCTTGGGCAATCTGCTTGTCAATCCCCGGGCCGGATTGCTGTTTATCGATTTCAACACTGGCGATCTGCTGCATCTCAGTGGGCGTACCGAAATCATCCTTGAAGGTCCGCAGGTCGAGGCCTTTCAAGGTGCCGAACGTTTGTGGACGTTCCACGTGGAACATGTTGTGCGCCGTCCTGCCGCACTGGCCTTGCGCTGGCGTTTCGACGGCGTCTCGCCCACCAGTTTGCTCACCGGCACCTGGGAGCAAGCCGCCGCCCGTCTGCAAGCCAAGGCGTTGGGCGATCAATGGCGGCCAATGAAGGTTGTGCGGATCGAAGCGGAGAGCCATCACATCCGCTCAATCTATATGGAGCCGGCTGATGGAGCCGGGTTGCCATTGTTTCAGGCCGGGCAGCATTTACCGCTGCGCTTCAACATTGATGGCGAGGTGCATATCCGCACCTACAGCCTGTCGAGTGCGCCGTCGGATGACTTTTTTCGTATCAGTGTGAAGCGTGACGGCCGAGTGTCTTCGCACCTGCATGATCACATTAGCGTTGGTGATTTGCTGGAGGCGCGCGCTCCCCAAGGGCATTTCACGGTCGCGCCCCATGAACGTCGGCCATTGGTGCTACTGGCCGCCGGGGTCGGCATCACGCCGTTGCTGTCGATGCTGCGGGAGGTGGTCTATCAAGGTTTGCGCACCCGTCGAATTCGCCCGACCTTGTTTTTGCAAAGTTCGCGCACCCTGGCGGACCAGCCGTTTCGTTCTGAGGTGGATCGCTTGCTTGAGGGCGCTGGTGATGCGGTGAAAGTGGTACGCCTGATCAGTCAACCGGAGCCCGACGCTCGGGAAGGTGAAGACTTCGATTTGACCGGGCGGATCGATGTTGCACGACTCTCGGAAATGCTTGAGGTCGAGGACTACGATCAACTGGATTTCGTCCTCTGCGGCCCCGGCAGTTTTACCCAAGCGCTGTACGACAGCCTGCGTGAACTGGACATACGCGATGTGCGGATTCACGCCGAAACCTTTGGCCCATCCACTTTGCGCCGTCGACCTGACCCCGATGCGATTGTCATCGAACAACCACCGGCTGCTACCACGTCAGTGCCGGTGGTGTTCCAGCGATCGGCCAAGGAGGCGCGGTGGCAACCCGATGGCGGCAGCCTGCTGGAGTTGGCGGAAAGTCGTGGCTTGCACCCGGAATTCAGTTGCCGTGGCGGCTCGTGCGGCACCTGCAAAACACGCTTGATCAGCGGTCAGGTGAATTATCCACAACCACCGGCAGAAGTGCCGGATAAAGGACATGTTCTTATCTGCTGCGCGATTCCGGCTCAGGGCTCGCAGCCTTTGGTTCTCGATATTTGAATGATGTTGCGCTAGAACATTGCCCAGCGGTCGATGGCTGAGTAGGGTGGGAGCAGAACGAAAAAGGGCCGTGACAGGCCCTTTCTGCATTCCAGGGATAGACGCTTCATGGTTTTCTTCACTCGCTTGATCATCCTGCTGACGGCGTTGGTGCTGCTCAATGGCTGCGACCAACAGCCCGCGCCACCGCTCGACCAACAGCTCTACATCTGGCAGCGGCAATGGACCCCGGCCCATGAATCGGCCCTGCGAGACAGTCGCGCAGATTTCTCAACCTTGCGCGTGCTGGCGTTGCAGGCCTTTCCTCGGGCGGGTTGGAGTCGGGCACACATTGATCCGTTGCTGCTCAAGCGTGATGGCCGACCGCTGATCGCGGTGATTCGCCTCGATGGCCAACTTAAGTCGTTGAGTCAGGATGAAGTCACGCTGCAGATTCAACAGCTGATCATTGATTGGCAGGCACAAGGCCTGAACCTTGTCGGCGTGGAAATCGACCACGACGCGGGCAACGCCCGGCTACCGGCCTACCGGGAATTTCTGGCGCACTTGCGCACGACGTTGCCGGCGTCTTTGCCGTTGAGCATCACCGCATTACCGGCCTGGCTCGACAGCCCGGAGTTGCCGGCGCTTCTATCCACAGTCGACAGCAGCGTATTGCAGGTGCATGCGGTGAGTGATCCGCGTCGTGGCCTGTTTGATCCCGATCAGGCCCGGCAATGGGCAAAGGCCTGGAGCCGCATCACCGACAAATCCTTCTATCTAGCGTTACCGGCCTATGGTGTGGCGCTGTTGCCCGGCGCCAGCGGTGCACCCGTCGTTGAGAGCGAAATACGCATCGAACGTGATGGCGAGCGTCGGGAGTTACTGGCCGATCCGCAGCAGCTTAGTAAGCTTGCGACCCAATTGCGCAACGATCCACCGGCACATCTGGCCGGCCTGATCTGGTTTCGTTTGCCATTGGCCAATGACCGTCGAGCCTGGAGTTTGACGACTCTTCGCGCCGTGTCGCGTGGTGATGTACTCGATAGTCGGTTGGCGCTGAAACTCTCGGCTGATGAAGGCCTCTATGACATCGCGATCACCAATGAGGGCAACCTCGACAGTGCCTGGCCCGAGCGGCTGATACTGGCGGTGCAGGGTTGCGAAGGTGCGGATGCGCTGGCCGGTTATGCGTTGCAACAAAGCCCGGATCTGCTTACCTTCACCCGCCTGCGTGAAGGTCGGATAGCGGCCGGCGGTCAGCGCGCCATCGGTTGGGCGCGCTGCGCAAAAATTGATCAAGGAGCTTCGAATGTTCACCCGTAACTGGCCACGCCATCTGCTCTGCCTCAGTCTCAGCCTGCCGCTGGGGTCGGCGCTGGCGTGCGGGCCGGACTTTCCCATGCGCCTGCTGGACAACCGTGGCCAGTCAATGGCGGAGCTGCCGGAAGGCAACTTCAATTTCGAAGTCGGTCGGCTGGGGCATGCCATCGCCGGGCTGAAAAATGTCAGCGTAACGGCCTACAGCATGGACGAGCCGGACTATGCCGAACAGCGCAGCGAGGCCGAGCAAAACGGTTTGAGCGCCGAGCAGCAAGCGTTGGCAAAACAGCTGCGTGGCCTGACCGATGCCCGTCAGGTCGAAGCGCAAGGCGCGAGCCTGCCGGTCGAGATCAGACTGTATCTGGCCGGTGCCGTGGCGTTTGCAGCCGATGATCAGGGTTTGGCTGCGGAGTATTTTCAGAAGGTACTCGCGCTGCCGGCAGACCAACGAGCGTTGCGCAGCACTTGGGCGGCCTATTCCTTGGGCCGTGCATTGTTCGCCATGAACTCGGAAGCGGGCACGGGGCCGGACCTGCTGGCGCAGTCACGAAAGGCGTTCGAGCAAACCCGGCAACTGAGTATCGATGGCTTCAGTGACCCATTGGAATTGGGCGTCGCCAGCCTCGGTGAAGAGGCACGCGTGGCTCGGACTGCGGGCGACTGGAACAGCGCCATTGAACTCTATGCCACGCAAAACCTTCACGGTTCGGCGGTGGGCTACACCTCGTTGAAGGTGTTGATGGCCGATCTGGCGGCGATGCCCGATACAGAGTTGGCTGAGTTGCTCAAGAACAAACCGGTGCAGCAATTGGTGACCGCGTCGCTGATCAGTCGAGTGGGTTGGTCATTCGGCGAGCAACCGCCGAACGAACTGAAATTGATCAAACTGCTGCAAAGCAGCACCCGCGGCAGCTTCGACAACGCTGATCGCTTGGCAGCGATGAATTATCAACAGGGCGATTACGCCAGCGCCAAGGGATTCCTCGAACACGCCGGCGATGGTGGGTTGGCTTGGTGGTTGCGGGCCAAACTGGCGGTGCGTGACGGTGACAAAATCGCCGCAGCGGCGGCTTATGCAAAGGCAGCTCAGGCCTTCCCGCAGAATGAATCCTGGGGCGATCGGAGAACGCCGGACTTCGATTACGAAACGCTTCAACCCAAATGCCGGGTCGAAGGTGAAAGTGCGATTTTGGCCCTGCAACGCGGGGATTACCTGCAAGCGTTCGATCAGCTCTATCGCAGCCAAAGTATCTATTGGTTCGACGCGGCGACGGTTGCCGAGCGTGTACTGACCCTCGAAGAACTCAAGCGCTACGTCGACACCCAAGTTCCGGCACCGCCGCCGCTTACTCAGCAGGAGCGCGATAACTACGTGCCATTGCCAGTGGCGGCGAGCCTGCGCAATTTGCTTGGGCGGCGTTTGTTACGTGAAGGGCACTATGAAGAGGCGCCGGCCTATTTCGATAACGACGGTTTGCGCCATAAGGCCAGGCTGTATGGCGAACAACGTCTGGCGGCCGATGCAGCGTGGTGGCCGACCCGTCGCGCTGCCGCCTTGTTTAATGCCGCGTGGACGGCCCGCGAGTGGGGCATGGATATCCTCGGCTATGAAATGGCCCCGGACTACGCCACGTTCGGCGGTAACTACAGCCTTGAAAACACCGAGTTGAAAGTCGGTCCGCTGGTGGCCGAGGACGAAGTGAAGCGTCAGCAGGCCAGCGCCGCCCAACCCGATCAGCGTTACCACTACCGATTTGTCGCCACGACGTTGGCCAGCCGCGCTGCCGACAATTTGCCGCATACCAGCCAGGCGTTTGCCGCAGTGTTGTGTGAAGCGGCCGGGTGGAACAGCAGCCTTGAAGATCAAAGTGCGCTCTATCAGCGTTACGTCAAGGAAGGCCCGTTTGTGGAGTGGGCAGCGGACTTCGGTCATCAGTGCCCGTATCCCGACTTCGAGAACGCCGACAGGCGCTATGTCACCCAGGTTACCGACTCAGCTCGTTCGGCGCTGCGCCCATATAAAACAGCGCTGCAGGTGGGCAGTGTGCTGGCCGTTATGGCGGCGGCGTTGTTGCTGATCGTTCGTCGCCGCCGCAAGGTTGAGTGAAGTTCAAGCCTGTTGAACGAAGGTCAGCCGCACGGCGAAACCGATCAACAGGCTGCCGAACAGCCATTGTTGCAGGCGTTGGGCTGATGGGCTGCGTTGCAACCATCGACCGAGCGCGGCACCGGCCAGGGCGTAGGCGCTGTCGAACAGCAAACCCACGGCGACCAACACCACGCCCAGGGTGACGAACTGCGCGAGCACCGGCCCCGCCTGCGGATTGATGAACTGCGGCAGCAGCACCGAGCAGAACAGCAGCGCTTTGGGGTTGAGCAGATTGGTGAGCAAACCGCGCTGAATGGCTTCCCGATAACGCGGTTTTTCGCCGGTTGGGTGTGCGCCGTCAAGGTTCGGCAGCAGGGTTGATCGCAAGCACTGAATGCCGATCCACAGCAGGTAGGCGGCACCGGCCAGACGTACCACGTCGAAGGTCCAGGGCGCAGCCTTGAACAGTGCCGCCAATCCCAAAGCTGCCAATGCCACATGGCAGCCTCGGGCGATGGCCAAACCCACGGCAGTGGCCAACGCCGCGCCTTTGCCCTGACGAGCACCGGTTTGCAGCAGCAGGATCATGTCGGGTCCGGGCAGCAGGTACACCACCGCCAGCGCCATGAAAAATAGCCAGAGTTCCGTCATGTTGCACCCCATTCGTTGTCGATTCGGTATGGCCAGTCTACGGGGCTGAGGTAGGGCAGGTGCTTGCGTAGTTTGCTTCTAATGCACCATGGATTGGCATAATCTGCTGATCCATAAGAGGTAAACCATCAGGATCTGCCAAATCATGAAACTCGATGCTTTTGATCGCAAGATTCTCGCCGCGCTGCAACGAGATGGCCGTTTGAGCAATGTGCAACTGGCGGACGAGATCGGCCTGTCCGCGTCGCCCTGTTTGCGGCGGGTGCGGATGCTTGAAGAGGCCGGGGTGATTCGCGGTTATCAGGCCAATCTGGATCGCGATGAAGTCGGGCTCGGTTTGACGGTATTCGTCGGTGTGAAAGTCGAGCGCCACAACGACGAACAGGCCGAAGCTTTTCGCCTGGCAGTGACGGCATTGCCGGAGGTGATTTCGGCGTTTCTGGTGTCAGGGGAATCGGATTTTCTGTTGCAAGTGGTGGTGCCGGACCTGCGAGCCTATGATCGGTTTCTCACCGGACGCTTGTTGAAGTTGCCGGGCGTGAGCGATATCCGCAGCAACTTTGCGATTCATACGGTGAAGTCGCCGGGCGCGTTGCCGTTGGAGCATTTGCCTGTCTAAAGCGAAAAGATCGCAGCCTGCGCGGCAGCTCCTACAGGTGTTCACAAGACTTTGTAGGAGCTGCCGCAGGCTGCGATCTTTTGATCTGTTACATCTGCGTCGCCATTCCCTCCACATTCATCGCCGCCTGGCGCAATGCCTCGGAGCGGGTCGGGTGTGGGTGACAGGTCAAGGCGATGTCTTCGGCGGAAGCGCTGAACTCCATGGCCACGCAATACTCGCCAATCATTTCACTGACGCTCGGGCCGACCAGATGCACGCCGAGGATTTCGTCAGTGCGTTCATCGGCCAGCACTTTGGCGAAGCCTTCGGTTTCGTGATTGATCTTCGCCCGGCTGTTGGCGGTAAAGGGGAACTTGCCGACCTTATAGGCGCGGCCCTCGGCCTTCAATTGCTCCTCGGTTTTGCCGACGCTGGCCAGTTCCGGTTTGGTGTAGATCACGTTGGGAATCAACTCGTAGTTGACTTCGCCTGCCTTGCCGACGATCTGCTCGACGCAGGCCATGGCTTCATCCTCGGCCTTGTGCGCGAGCATCGGCCCGGACGTCACGTCGCCAATTACCCAGACGCCGGCGGCTTCGGTACGGTGGCCCTTGTTGGCGAGCATGCCGCGTTTGTCCGTGGCGAGGCCCACGTTCTCCAACCCCAAGCCCTGTGTATAAGGCCGGCGTCCGATGGACACCAGAACGTAATCGGCCTCCAGTATTTCAGCGGTGCCACCAGCGGCGGGTTCGACGCTGAGCTGAACGCCGGTAGCCGAGGTGGTGGCGCTGGTCACTTTCGAACTCAACTTGAAGCTGATGCCTTGCTTGCTCAAGGAACGTTGCAGGGTTTTGCCTGCTTCGCCGTCGACGCCAGGGCAGATTCGGTCGAGGAATTCGACGACCGTCACCTGTGCACCCAAGCGCCGCCACACCGAGCCCAACTCCAGCCCGATCACACCCGCGCCGATCACCACCAGATGCTTTGGCACTTCTGTCAGCGACAGCGCTCCGGTGGAGTCGAGGATGCGTTTGTTATCGATGTCCACGCCGGGCAGGGGAGTGGGCTCGGAGCCGGTGGCGATGATGATGTCCTTGGCGCTCAGTTCGGTCTTGCCGCCCGCGCTATCCGTCACCGTCACTTTGCCCGGTCCGTCGATGTGACCCCAGCCCTTGATCCAGTCGACCTTGTTTTTGCGAAAGAGAAACTCGATGCCCTTGGTCAACCCGGTCACGCTTTCGTCTTTCTGTTTCATCATCTGGAGAAGGTTGAGCGTCGGTTTGACTTCGATGCCCAGGCTGACGAATTCCGCGCCCATGGCCGCGTCGTAGAGTTCGGAGGCGTGCAGCAACGCTTTGGAAGGCATGCAGCCGACGTTCAGGCAGGTGCCGCCCAGGGTCGCGCGTCCTTCTACGCAAGCCGCTTTCAAGCCCAGTTGGCCGGCGCGTATCGCCGCGTTGTAACCGCCGGGGCCACCGCCCAGAATCACGACGTCATAAGTGCTCATGGATCTACTCCTGGAAAGGGGATCGGGAGGTGTAAAAGTAGTTCCTCAATAAAATTACGAACGTAATATGTGCGTTTTCACGCGTTTCGGTCAAGGCTTCAGCGAAGCGACAGGTTGGGCATCTTTAGATAGCGCAATAAAGTACGAAAATTTCACCGTTTTCGTTATATCGTAACGAATTGCCATGTGAGCAACGCTGAGCACTGGGGTGGTATGCAAGTCGATCTCGATGTAGAGGGGGCGCAGGTAGCGGAGCTGCCGCGATTCCAGCAGGCGGTTTTTCAAGGGCGGCGTTTGCGTCTGTTCGCCATTGGCTTCGGTGTGCTGGCGGCAGTGGGCCTGATGCTAGGGTTCTTTGTCGGGCTGTTTGCACCGCAGTCACTTTGGCCGGCGATGTTGTTCAATCAAAGCGCCGCGTTGCTGGTGTTGGTGGCTGGTCTGCAATCTGCCTGGTGGGTGACGCAATGGCGAGCGCGGGCGATGAGTCCGGTGCTGCCGGTGGTTGTCGAGCAAGCAGCCGAGGCGCCGGCGGGTTGGTATGAACGGCTGCTGGATCGCATGGGCCAGCGCTGGCTGAACCTGATCAAACAAATCGGTGCGCCGACGCTGTGGTTGGGCGGTTGGGCTTTAGTGGTTTTGCTCAGCGTCAAACAGGTCTGGAACCTTGGTTTACCACCCGCAGCGCTGGGCTTGTCGGCCACTGTCGGCGCGGCCCTGGCGTTGTTGCTGGCTTTCGGTTTGCTGGTGCTGGAGCGCCAACTGGCTCAGGAAAATACGGCCGCTTGGCCCGAAGCCGGAGCATTGGCGCAGCTGTCTCGCGTAGCGATCATCAGCCTGGTGCTTGGTGCGTTGTGCCTGTTGTTCGGCAGTGAAGCTTCGGTCTGGCCGGTGCGGCTGGCGGTAATGATCGGCCTGCTACCGGGACTGGTCGCGGTGGAGTTGTTGCTGCGCGCCGTGTTGTCATTGTTCAGTCCTCGCCGTGAACAGATCGAACCGACGTTGCTGGCACGCAGCTTCGTCGCGGACATGCTGCGTTGGCCACCACAGCCATTGCTGGCGTTGCAGCACGAATTGCACAACCGCTTCGGCATCGATCTGCGGCAGATCTGGGCATTCACTTACATGCGCCGGGCGTTTTTGCCGGTGCTGGCGGTGGTAGCGATCGTTGGTTGGTCCCTTACCGGCATCCACGAAATACCGTTGCAAGGGCGCGGAATCTACGAGCGTTTCGGCAAACCGGTGGCGGTGTTCGGCCCCGGTTTGCATGCGGGTTTACCTTGGCCATTGGGCCGGGTACTGAGCGTCGAGAATGGCGTGGTCCACGAATTGGCCACCAGTGTCGGCGATGCTTCCGCACCGATACAGGTTGCCCCCGCCGAAGGCCCGGCGCCGATCACGGCCAACCGCTTGTGGGACGCCAGCCATGTGAACGACAAATCCCAGGTCATCGCCAGCAGCCGTGCCGACAAGCAGAGCTTTCAGATCGTCAACATGGACGTGCGCTTCGTCTACCGTATTGGCCTGAGCGATCAGGCAGCGTTGGCGGCGACTTACAACAGTGCGGATGTGCCGACACTGATTCGCAGCACCGCCGGCCGAATTCTCGTTCACGATTTTGCTTCGCGGACCCTCGACGGTTTGCTCGGTGAGGACAGGGTAGGGCTCGCTGAAGAAATTGGCAGGGCCGTGCAGGCGGACCTGCTGAAGCTCGACAGCGGCGTGGAGATTCTCGCCACGGTGGTCGAAGCGATACATCCACCGGCCGGCGCAGCCAATGCCTATCACGGTGTGCAAGCGGCGCAGATTGGTGCCCAGGCGTTGATCTCCCGTGAGCGCGGAGCGGCGGCCGAAGCCACCAACCAGGCGCAATTGCAGGCCAGCATCGCTCGTGATCAGGCAACGGCCAGTGCCCGCGAAATCAATGCCAGTGCACAAGCGACGGACCTCAAGTTCAGCGCCGAGCAAAAGGCTTACGCCAGTGCTGGTCAGGCCTTTGTGTTGGAGCAATATCTCAGTCAACTTTCCCAAGGCTTGGCCAACGCCAAACTGCTGATCCTTGATCATCGCCTGGGCGGCAGCAGCAATGCGCCGACCATCGACCTCCGTACTTTCACGCTGCCGGTTGACCCTGCGCCGTCGCGTCAAACCGCCCAGCCAGGAGCTGCCCATTGAGCCAGTCGCACACTCATGATCACGATGATCACGCCGGCCACGATCACGGCCATGGCGGGCATCATCACCACGGTCACCATCATCACCATCACGGTGATCCGCAAGAAGCCGGCCCGTTTCCCTGGCGGCGCATGGGTTGGGCAGCGTTGCTGGTGGCATTCGCCGTTGCAGCCGCGAGCCTGGTGCAAGTGAGGTCGGGGGAGGCCACGGTGATTACCCGTTTTGGTAACCCGTCGCGGGTGTTGCTGGAGCCGGGTCTTGGCTGGCGTTGGCCGGCGCCTTTCGAAGCGGCGATCCCGGTTGACCTGCGATTGCGCACTACCTCCAGCGGTTTGCAGGACGTGGGCACGCGGGATGGTCTGCGCATCATCGTTCAGGCTTATGTGGCGTGGCAGGTGCAAGGCGATCCGGACAACGTGCAGCGCTTCATGCGCGCCGTGCAGAATCAGCCGGACGAAGCCGCACGGCAGATTCGTACCTTTATTGGTTCGGCACTGGAGACCACGGCCAGCAGTTTCGATCTGGCCAACCTAGTGAACACCGACGCCAGTCAGGTGCGTATTGCCGATTTTGAAGCGCAGCTGCGTCAGCAAATCGATCAGCAGTTACTTACCACTTACGGCGTGCGTGTGCTGCAAGTCGGCATCGAGCGGCTGACATTGCCATCGGTCACGCTCACCGCCACGGTCGATCGCATGCGTGCCGAGCGCGAAACCATCGCCACCGAACGCACCGCCATTGGCAAACGTGAAGCTGCGCAAATTCGTTCCGCCGCCGAGCGTGATGCGCGAATCGTACAAGCCGATGCCACCGTCAAAGCGGCTGACATCGAAGCGCAATCCCGCGTCGAAGCCGCACAGATTTACGGTCGTGCTTATGCGGGCTCGCCGCAGCTTTACAACCTGCTGCGTTCACTCGACACCTTGGGCACAGTCGTTACTCCGGGCACAAAACTGATTCTGCGCACCGATGCCGCACCATTCCGGGTTTTGGTTGACGGTCCGCCGAGCCTCGATAACAAGTCCGGATCGCAGCCATGAGTTTGGTTCCACGTGGAACAAATGAGCTTAGTAGCCCCTGGATTCAAGCCGGACGCTTGGCCTTTCTTGCGCTGTACGCGGTCACGGTGTTGGCTGCGTTGGCGTGGGTATTTTCCAATGTTCGGCAAATCGATCCGCAGAATCGCGCAGTGGTTTTGCACTTCGGTGCGCTGGATCGCATCCAGAATGCAGGGCTGTTGTTGGCCTGGCCGCGACCGTTTGAACAAGTGATTTTGTTGCCGGCAGCGGACCGGGTGATCGAGCGTCGCGTGGAGAATCTTCTGCGCAGTGATGCGGCGTTACAGGCCGATCGCGTAGCCAGTTTTGCCACTCCGATCAGCGATGCCCTGGCGGGCTCCGGTTACCTGTTGACCGGTGATGCCGGGGTAGTGCAACTCGATGTGCGGGTCTTCTACAAAGTTACCGATCCCTACGCCTTCGTGCTGCAAAGTGAACACGTGCTGCCGGCACTGGATCGCCTCGTCACCCGCAGCGCTGTGGCACTGACGGCGGCGCGTGATCTGGACGCCATTCTGGTCGCACGTCCGGAGCTTATCGGCGCCGATAATAAAGCGGCTGAAAGACGCGAACGCCTGCGCGGTGATCTTGTGCAAGGCATCAATCAACGGCTCGCGGAATTGGCCGCAACCGGACAAGGGCTGGGGATCGAAGTGGCGCGGGTCGATGTGCAATCGAGTTTGCCCGGCCCGGCGGTGAACGCGTTCAACGCGGTACTGACGGCCAGCCAGCAGGCCGACAAAGCCGTGGCCAATGCCCGCACCGAAGCCGAGAAACTGACCCAAACCGCCAACGAGCAAGCCGACCGCACGGTGCAAGTTGCCCACGCCCAGGCGAGTGAACGGTTGGCCAAAGCGTCGGCTGACACGGCGACGGTGTTGAGCTTGGCCAAAGCGCAACAACAAGGCACCGACCCGCAAATGTTGCTGCGAATCTACCGCGAGCGGATGCCGAAAATTCTGAATCAGGCTGGCTCGGTGACTACGGTCAATCCGAAAGACGATTCCCGCCTGATCATTCAGGGAGCTGCACAATGACTGCGCAAACCGCCGCTGCACCGAGTCTGTTGTCCTCGGCCGAACAACGCAGCGCCGCCCGCCAATTGACCCTGGCCATGCTCGCACTTGGCTTGCTGGCGCTCGGTTTGGCCTGGCGCTGGTTGTCGCCGGAGCAGACCGGCGTCAGCCAATTGCTGCTGGGTTTTGCTTCCTTGTTGGTGGCCGTGCCCGTGATGCGCTCGGCCTGGTATAGCCTGCGCTATCCGAGCTTGCACGGCATCACCGATCAGTTGATCGCGTTGGCCATGCTCGGTGCCTGGGCCACCGGCGATCTGCTCACGGCGGCTTTGCTGCCGATCATCATGATCTTCGGCCATGTGCTGGAAGAGCGCAGCGTGATCGGTTCGCAGGAGGCCATTCATGCCCTCGGCAAACTGACGCGCAGCCACGCTCGAAAGGTGCAGGCCGACGGTTCCATCATCGAAGTCGACAACGGCACGCTCAAGGCGGGTGACCATGTGGAAGTGCGCGCGGGTGATCGTGTGCCGGCGGATGGACGGGTGCTGTCCGGACAGGCGAGCCTGGACACCGCATCGATTACGGGCGAATCGGTGCCGATGGAGGCCGGTGTCGGCATGTCGGTGTTCGGTGGTGCGATCAACCTCGATGGCCTGCTGTGCATCGAAGTGACCCGTACCGGCCACGAGTCGACCCTCGGGAAAGTCATAGCGCTGATGCAAAACGCAGAGCGCTCCAAGCCACCGATCACGCGACTGCTCGAACGTTACGCCGGCAGCTACATGGTGCTGGTGTTGCTGCTGGCGGCGGTGACCTGGTTCATCACCAACGATGCCCAAGCCATGCTCGCGGTATTGGTGGCGGCGTGTCCGTGCGCATTGGTGTTGTCAGCACCGGCAACCGCAATTGCCGGCGTGGCAGTGGCAGCGCGGCACGGAATTCTGATCCGCAGTTCGGCGTTTCTCGAAGAGCTGGCGGACCTGACCTCGCTGGTCGTCGACAAGACCGGAACCCTGACCTTCGGCACGTTGCGCCTGCAATCGACCGAAAGTCCGCTGGAGGATCGTAGCCACGTGCTGAAACTGGCCGCCAGCCTCGGTTCCGCCAGTAGCCATCCGGTCAGCCGCGCGTTGGCCGGGCTGGTAACCCAAGAGCATTTTCTGCTGCTCTCGGATGTTCATGAGCGTCAGGGGCTGGGCGTGGTGGCGATGACGGAGCAGGGCGAGGCTGCACTCGGGCGACCTGAACTGTTCGCACAGTTGCAGATTCCCACCTCAGCGGTTCCCGAACACGACGGCCCGATTGCCGGGCTGGCGCTCAACGGTGAATTCCTCGCCTGGCTGTTACTGGCCGACAGCGTCAAACCCGAAGCCAGGTTTGCCCTGAGTGAGTTGCGCGACCTCGGATTGGGTCGGCAACTGTTGCTCACCGGTGACCGGCAAAGTGTCGCGCACACGCTGGCGCGGGATGTCGGCATCAGCGATGTCGAGGCGCAGGCCTTGCCCGAGGACAAGCTCAATCGCGTGCTGAAAGAAATCGGTAACGGATTCAGGCCTATGGTGGTGGGCGACGGCATCAATGATTCGCTGGCCCTCAAGGCCGGCGTGGTCGGCGTTGCCATGGGCGCGGGCGGTGCGGATATCGCGTTGGCCTCGGCCGACATCGTATTGATCGGCAGTGACTTGCGCCGCCTCGGCACCTGCGTGCGCTTGAGTCGCCAGTGCCGGCACACCTTGCAGGTCAACGTGATTATCGGTCTGGGCTGGACGGCGGCAATCGTTGCCTTCGCGGCCTTTGGCTGGCTCGGCGCGGCGGGAGCGATGATTGCCGCATTGCTGCATAACCTCAGCACTTTATTGGTGCTGGGGAATGCCGGGCGCCTGCTGCGGTTTCAGGAGCCATTGCTCAAGCTCAAAGACGAGGCCTGAGTGAAGTGAGTTTTTAGAACTGTTTGCTGTGTTCGCAGTCATCTAGGGTGAGGACACAGCAGTTTTTTGTGGGTTCGTGAGGGTGTTTGCAGCCTTGGGAATCATAGAAAACGGCTATTAAATCGATAGCCTGCTATTTTTCAAGGATGGTCTACCCTCTCATCAGACGTCTGAAACAAGGGGGATTATCCATGCTCGCGCAACTTCCACCGGCCTTACAGAATCTGCAATTGCCGCTTCGCTTGCGACTCTGGGACGGCCATGAATTCAATCTGGGGCCGACGCCCAGCGTCACGATTGTGGTCAAGGACCCACAAATGGTCACCCAGTTCACCCATCCCAGCCTGGACGCGCTCGGAGCGGCATTCGTCGAGGGCAAACTGGAGCTTGAGGGTTCCATCAGCGACGTGATCCGCGTCTGCGATGAATGGAGTCAGGCGCTGCTGGATGAGGATGACGACAGTCAGCCGGTGCGCACCCTCCACGACAAGGAGACTGACGCCAAGGCGATTTCCTATCACTACGACCTTTCCAACGCGTTCTATCAGCTGTGGCTCGACAGCGACATGGCGTATTCCTGCGCTTACTTCGAGACCGGCAGTGAAACCCTTGAACAGGCTCAGCAGGCAAAATTCCGCCATTTGTGCCGCAAATTGCGCCTGCAACCTGGCGAGTATTTGCTGGATGTTGGTTGTGGTTGGGGCGGGCTGGCGCGGTATGCGGCCCGTGAATTCGGCGCCAAAGTGTTCGGCATCACCCTCAGCAAGGAACAACTGGCCCTGGCCCGTGAACGCGTTAAAGCGGAAGGGCTGGAGGACATGGTCGAACTGCAACTGCTCGACTACCGCGATCTGCCCCAAGACGGACGCTTCGACAAAGTGGTCAGCGTCGGTATGTTCGAACACGTCGGTCATGCGAACCTGGCCGAGTACTGCAAAACCCTGTTCGGCGCGGTGAAAGAGGGCGGCCTGGTGATGAACCACGGGATCACCGCCAAACACACCGATGGCCGTCCGGTGGGACGCGGTGCCGGTGACTTCATCGAAAAGTATGTGTTCCCCAACGGCGAGCTGCCGCACCTGTCGATGATCTCTGCCGAGATCAGCGAAGCGGGGCTTGAGATCGTCGATGTCGAAAGTCTGCGCCTGCACTACGCACGCACGCTGGACCACTGGAGCGAGCGCCTTGAAGACAACCTTGAGGCCGCGGGGAAACTGGTGCCGGAACAAGCGTTGCGCATCTGGCGCCTGTACCTGGCGGGTTGCGCCTATGCGTTTGCCAAGGGCTGGATCAACTTGCACCAGATCCTTGCGGTGAAGGCTCATCCCGATGGCAGCCACGAACTGCCATGGACCCGCGACGATATCTACACGCCTTAAAGAATCGGCGAAATGAGCCGGGCGACCCGCATGCCGACCTTTTGCAGGCGGTGGGTCTCCCGGCCTTCGTCCTTGGCGATTTCGTGAGCCTGGGCGAAGTCATCGTTGAGCATCTGTTCCACCTTGGCGGCGAACACGCTGTCGACGGTCAACAACATCACCTCGAAATTCAGCCGGAACGAACGGTTGTCCATGTTGGCGCTGCCAATGGCGCTGATTTCGTTGTCGATCAACACCACTTTCTGATGCAGGAAACCGGGTTCGTAACGGAACACCCGCACGCCCGCGCGCACCGCTTCAAAGGCATACAGGCTGGAGGCTGCGTAAACGATCCGGTGATCGGGCCGTGACGGCAGCAAGATCCGCGCATCGACACCGCGCAGTACCGCCAGGCGCAATGCCGCAAATACCGCTTCGTCGGGGATGAAATACGGGCTGGTGATCCATACCCGTTCAGTTGCTGCGTGGATGGCTTCGACGAAGAACAGTGAACAGGTCTCGTAGGAATCTGCCGGTCCACTGGCGAGCAATTGGCACAATACGCCGTCGTCCGGATAGACCTCCGGCAGGATCAACGGCGGCAGCGAGCGGGCCGCCCAGAACCAGTCTTCGGCGAAGGACTCCTGCATACAGGCGACCACCGGCCCGCGTACTTGCACATGGGTATCGCGCCAAGGCGCGAGAGGCGGCTTCTCGCCCATGTATTCATCGCCGACGTTGTGTCCGCCAACGAAGCCGAGAATGCCGTCGACCACGACGATCTTGCGGTGATTGCGGAAGTTGACCTGGAAACGGTTGAGCCAGCCGCTGCGGGTCGCAAAGGCTTTGACCTCGACGCCACCATCGCGCAACGGCTGCACATAACTGTGGGGCAGGGAATGGCCGCCGATGCGGTCGTAAAGCAGATAGATCGCCACGCCTTCAGCGGCTTTTTCCAGCAGCAGCTTATGCAGCCGTTGGCCGAGGCGATCATCGTGAATGATGAAGAACTGGATCAGTACCGCTTCTTTGGCTTGGCGGATGGCATCAAAAATCGCATCGAAGGTCGCCCGGCCATTGATCAGTAGGTGCACTTCGTTGTTTGCCAGGCAGGGCATGCGTCCGAGTTTCGGCATCGCCCTCAGGGATGCATAAGCGTTGGATGCACGAGCGGTCAGCGCTTCCTCGACCCACGGCCGCCAGTTGAGCTCGGAGATGGCCTTGCGCATTTCTTCGTTGGCTTGGCGCCGCGCCTTGATGTAGCCGTCGAAGGTACTGCGGCCGAACACCAGATAGGGGATGAGTGTCAGGTAAGGCATGAACACCAGGGACAGGGCCCATGCGATCGAGCCTTGGGCGGTCCGAACGGTCAACACGGCATGGATCGCGGCGATCGTGCCCAGGGAGTGCAGTAGTGCGATGGTATAGCCGAAGATATGCGGTCCGAAATAATCCATGGGGGCAGCCTTGCTCCTGAAGATTCAATGCTTAACAGACCATGTTCCGGGCAGAATGTCGCTATTTAATTGGCCCATGAACCGAAGCCCGCGGCTGACGTCTAACGGCCACTACTGATCAGGAGTTACACGATGAACGTTCGTCTGCTGGGTTTGGCCATTACGCTGGGTTTGGCACTTCCTGTGGCCGCTCAGGCGCAGATGTTGCAGCCGGGTTTGTGGGAATTGACCACCAGCAACATGAAGGTCGATGACCAGAACTTGCCGGATCTGCAACTGATCCTCGGTCAAATACAAAGCCAGATGACCCCAGAACAGCGTGCGCAACTGGAGAAACAGGGCATCACCATGGGCGGCAAAGGGATTCGCGCGTGCCTGACGCCAGAGCAGGTCAAAAGCGACAATATTCCGCTGACCGACCCGCAATCGGGCTGCAAGCAGGAAATCACCGATCGCACCGGCAACCAGTGGAAATTCCGCTTCAGCTGCCCGAAAGCGCAGGGTGCGGGTGTCGCTACGTTCCTCAGTGACCGTGAGTTCACCACCAAGGTCAACGGCACGTTCAATGCCACCGGCATCAATCAGAAGGGTAGCCTCGAGAGTCGCGCCGTGTGGTTGGGTCAAGATTGCGGCACGGTCAAGCCACGCGCTTAAAACCTCGCAGGCAAGCTGCGCTCCCACGGGTCAGATCAACCCCGTGGGAGCGCGCCTATTGAGCTCAACCACTCACACACCGCATCAACCTTCATCCTGCCGAAATCCTCCCCGCTGCGACTGCGCACACTGACAAATTCGCCAGCCTTTTCCTTCTCGCCGACCACCACCAGGTACGGCACCGTCTGACTGTGATGGCGAATCTTGTAGCGGACCTTTTCGTTGCGCAGATCTGCGAGGGCGCGCACACCGCTGCGGCGCAGACGCTCGGTGACCGCATGGGCGTAGGTTGTCTGCCGGTCATCCATGCTGACGACCATCACGTGGGGCGGCAGGCGCCACTGTTGCAGTTCCTGGTGGCTGGACCAGCACGTGCCATAGATGCGTTGTTGCAGAGTGCCGTTGATGTGATCGAGGGCAAATGCCTGCAACACCTTGGTGGTGGGCACATGCGGTCCCGTCGTCAAATATTCGGTGTCGCCAAGGCGATACAACGACAGGGTCTCGGAATGCGTCGACGCAGAGGGCGTCTGGCGTCGGCGGATCGAATGATTGGTCGCCGCCAGTGATTGCATGCGTGCTTCGATCAGCGGCAGGTCAGTCGACGACAACGGGCGCTCGACATCAAACTCGCAATAGAACCCGTCACCCAGTACCGAGCCCGTGCGCAATTGCGCGTGGGCGTGCAGTTGCTTGACCGCCATCGCCAGCATCAGCGAACAGGAGCGTCTCAGGATCTCCAACCCGTCGGGCTCTTGTGGCGTCACGATGCTGACCCGGGCATCGGCCCGGATCATGAATTCACAGTCCACCAACACGCCGTCCACCCGACCCGCTACCGCAGCGTTGGCCAGCCCGGGGCCAATACTCGCGGCAACTTCATGTACGGACAGCGGTTGATCGTATTCTCGCAATGAACCATCGGGCAGGGTGATCTGGATCATGATTGTTGTTCTCGAATGCTTCGATCACACGCACTAGCGGATAAACCTTAGAACCAAACCCGGGCCGCTGTCATGTAGACATTTGTCGTGCCCGTTTAAAACTCGTTGTGCAGGGCTTTGTAGCCGCGCACCAGGTCGACAATTTACGGATCATGGCTTGCTCAACGCGTTGTACAGGGTATTGAGGTTGTATTCGAACAACCCGGTAAAGGTACTCGCCGGACCACTCGCCGCGAGCGCATCCGAGTACAGGGTGCCGCCAATCCGGGCGCCGCTTTCGTCGGCGATCTGCTTGAGCAGACGCGCGTCCTTGATGTTTTCCATGAACACCGCTTTGACCTTGGCCTGACGGATCTGAGTAATCAGCGCAGCGACTTCGCTAGCCGAAGGTTCGCGTTCGGTGGACAGCCCCTGCGGCGCCATGAAGTCGATGCCATAGGCCTGACCGAGGTAACCGAAGGCATCATGGGAGGTTACGATCTTGCGGTTGCCCGGTGGCAACGAACCGAGTTTGGCCTTGGCTTCCGCGAGCAGGGCATGGATCTGTTTCAGGTAAGCCTGACTGTTGCGCTGGTAGTCGTCCTTGTTGGCCGGATCGGCAGCGATCAATGCCTTGGTGATGTTGCTGACGTACAACTCGGAGTTCGCCAGATTGTGCCAGGCGTGCGGATCGGGAACGGTTTCGCCGTCTTCATCCAGATCGCGCGGAATGACGCCGTGGCTTGCGCTGATCACTGGCGCTTTGGTTTCGGTACTGGTTACCAGGCGATCAAGCCATGGTTCGAATCCCAGGCCGTTCTTGATGATCAGTTTTGCCTTCAACAGAGCTTGGGCGTCGTCCGGTGTCGGCTCGTATGTGTGGGCGTCGGCGTCGGGGCCGACCATGTTGGTAATCTGGATGTGATCACCACCGACCTGATGCGTCATGTCGGCGAGGATACTGAAACTGGTGACCACCTGAAGTTTTTCAGCGGCAGACAGCGACATCGACAGCATCAAACTGAACAGCACGAGTAAAGCGCGCATCGGCAAAAACCTCATTGGGATGTGAGCAAAGGTGGCCGACGCAGCAAACCGTGCACCGGCCCGAACACCACGGACAGCAGATACCAACCGCCAGCGACCAGCACGATGGCCGGGCCGCTGGGCAGCGAGTAATGGAACGACAGCAACAAACCGAGCCACACCGAGAGACTGCCGAGCAGCGCGGCAATGGCTATCAATACCGGCAAGCGTCGGCTCCAGAAGCGTGACGCGGCGGCGGGCAGCATCATCAGCCCGACCACCATCAAAGCGCCGATGGCCTGGAAACCGATCACCAGGTTCAGCACCACCAGCGTCAGGAAGACGCCATGGGCCAGGGGACCGAGGCGGCTCACGGTTCGCAGAAAGAGTGGGTCGAGGGTGTCGAGCAACAGGGGGCGGTAGATCAGCAGCATGGCGATCAGGCTCACTCCGCAGACCCAAAGCATGCCCGTGAGGGTCGGGCCATCGACTGCCAATGCCGAGCCGAACAGCAGGTGCAACAAGTCCAGACGTTTGCCGGCGATGCCGAGAATCAGCACACCGCTGGCCAGGGAAATCGGGTAGATCGCCGCGAGGCTGGCGTCCTCTCGCAGGCCGGTGCGACGGGTGATCCAGGCTGCGAGTCCGGCCATGCTCAGGCCGGCACCAAGGCCGCCAAGGGTGAGGGCGGGAAGGCTCAAACCGGCAAACCAGAACCCCAATGCCGCGCCGGGCAAAATGCCGTGCGCCACCGCATCGCCGATCAGGCTCATCCGTCGCAGGATCAGAAACACGCCCAGCGGTGCTGTACTGCAGGCCAGTACCAGACCGCCGAGCAGCGCCCGACGCATGAACACGAACTCGTGGAACGGTTGCCAAAGTTGAGCGGCGGCAAGCATCAGGCCACCTGCGCTTGCGGCTGCTGCTGGATCAGATCGCTGCTCGCTCCAAAGACGCAGCCACTGCTTTTGATGAGCAGTGTGTTCGGAATGTGATGGCGAACGGCGGCCAGATCGTGGCACACGACAATCAGGGTTTTGCCTTCTGCATGCCAAGCGTGGAGGTGTTTCCACAGCAGTACCTGACCAAGTTCATCGAGCGCGGCATGGGGTTCGTCGAGTAGTAGCAGAGGTGCTTCAGCGAGACTCAAACGAGCGAGCAGGGCGCGTTGCAATTCGCCGCCGGAGAGGGCCATCAACGGGCGTTGTTCCCGGCCACTCAGGCACCAATCGTCGAGGACCGATTCGAGGCGTTGGCGACGCTGTTCCGGCGATTGTTTGCTGCCCCAGAAACCAGCGGCGACCAACTCTTGAAGGCTGATAGGGAATTGGCGGTCCAAATGCTGCTGCTGTGGCATGAACGACAGTCCGCCCTTGCGTGGCGCGTCCACCAGAATTTTTCCCGCGAGTGGCTTTTGCAGGCCGGCGATGACTTTCAACAGGCTGCTTTTCCCACTGCCGTTGGCGCCGATCACGGCGGTCATACTTCCCTTCGGTAGCTCGATATCGAGGGGCGGTGTCAGTGGCTGACCCGGAGCGCCCCAACGCAAACTCTGACAACGAATCATGCGACCTCCCGGTTCCATCGACTCTCGGCGACCGCGTCGTGGGCGTGAAGGCTTTCAGCGTGGACCACTCGTATGTGAAATCCGTTGATACCGGGTGAACGCTTCAGGGCCAGGTTCAAGCGTCGGGCAGCGTCTTCACAGAACATCAGGTTCTGTCCGTTGGCGAGGGCGAAGGCTTGTTCGTCGGCGCGCTTCACGGCGGTTTGTACGGCGGTGCCGAGGGCTACTTCGGCATCGTTGATCAGTGCGATCAGCGGTAACTCGTCCAGATAGTCATCCAGATGCAGACGTAATTGCGCGGAGCTGCGTTGACTGTGCGGCGTGGCGACGATGCCCTTAGGGGAGCCGAGCCAGGCCAATACCTCAGCGTGATGCAAAGCGCGATTGGCAAAATCATCGACGAATTGCTGCTGAATCAGTTGCCGGGAAAGCGCCGCTGAGCAAGGGCACGTTGAGGAATAAGGCACGTCGATTTTTAGTTCCACGTGGAACATAGCGTTTTTCAGATGTGCTTCGATGCTTACGGGATAGGTCTTCCAGCCAGCCAGCGGACTGATCAGGGCTGGTCTTTTCAGCAATAAATCGGTGTGAATGTTCAGATAAGCGTTGCTTGAAAGTCCTTCATGACTGTTCAGGAAGCTCTGTAGCACCCGTCGAAGCAGAGCGGGCGAAAGGGTTTCCTGCTCCAGCATTTCCAACGCCAGGTAGAGCCGCGACATATGAATGCCGCGTGCCTCGCCGTCGTCGAGGCTCACGCCGGCATCGGCCGTCGCGGGCAGTCTTTGGCCATCGAGCAAAACAGGAAGAGAAATGCCACACATGCCCACCCACTCCAGTGGCAGGGCTTGGCGTGAAGCCTGCGCGGCGATATCCGGCAGAGTCAGCGCATTCATGAGCAGGTCCATCGGTGAGTTGATTTTGTATGTTATGTTATAACAACAAAATTGACGATGCCTTTTTCATGAACAGATTTTCATTTCTCACATAGCCGCAGAAACTGAAATGTTCCGCGCCTAACAACCGGCAATTCGGCTGCAAGTGAACTTGGCGCTGCTGCCACCGGAACTGGAAAACCGGTTGATCGTGGTCCAGCCAACGCGCCGGTTATAGCCGACCCAGGCTTCACCGTCGGAAGCGATGCCGGTGAAAAACGTCAGCTGGCCATAGCGGCTGTTGGTCTGCGCCCAGTAGCGTTTTCCGGCCGCTTCGAAGCCCCGCAAGTAAATCGTACTCCCGACAGTGTTGACGCTGTAGGCGTTGCCCTCGCCATCCACGCAGGCCAGTAAGTTGGCGCTGCGGGTGCAGTTGGCCAGCGCTGGAATTTGCGGCCAGGCATCGGCCGTACCCAGCAGTGCAATGCTCAACAGCGCCAGTTTCAGGGCATTGCGCATAGCGTTTCTCACCAACGGGAAGGTCTCCAGCATCGTGCGCTTTAACGTTGTGGGCAAGAGGGAGTGGCTTGATTGTGTTGTTATACTATAACATAAAAAACAAGCCCGACGATTTGACCGGGTACCTTGTGAGGAACATCTGATGCCCAATCGTCTACCCGTTACCGTCCTGTCGGGCTTTCTTGGTGCCGGAAAAAGTACACTTCTCAATTACGTACTACGTAATAGAGATAATTTGCGGGTCGCTGTCATCGTCAACGACATGAGTGAAATCAACATCGACGGCAGTGAAGTCCAGCGTGATGTCAGCCTCAATCGCGCCGAAGAAAAACTCGTGGAAATGAGTAACGGCTGCATCTGCTGCACCTTGCGCGAAGACTTGCTGGAGGAAGTGAGCAAGCTCGCCCGGGAAGGTCGTTTTGATTATCTGCTGATCGAATCAACCGGTATTGCCGAACCGCTGCCAGTGGCGGAGACGTTTACGTTTCGCGACGAAAACGGCCAGAGCCTCACCGACATCGCCCGTCTCGACACCATGGTGACCGTGGTCGATGGCATGAATTTCCTGCTCGACTACCAGGCCGCCGAGAGCCTCGCTTCCCGTGGCGAAACACTGGGTGAAGACGACGAGCGCTCGATTACTGACCTGTTGATCGAGCAGGTCGAGTTCGCCGACGTCATCCTGATCAGCAAGATCGACCTGATCAGCAGCCGCGAGCGTCAGGAGCTGATCGCGATACTTGAACGGCTCAACGCCCAGGCGGAAATCATCCCGATGGTCATGGGTGAAGTGCCGCTGGAGAAAATCCTCAACACCGGTTATTTCGACTTCGAAAAAGCCGCTCAGGCGCCGGGCTGGTTGCGAGAACTACGCGGTGCACATGTACCGGAAACCGAAGAGTACGGTATCGCCTCCAGCGCTTACCGTGCGCGCCGACCGTTCCATCCACAGCGCTTCTTCAGCTTCCTCGACCGGCCATGGGTGAACGGAAAACTGCTGCGCTCCAAAGGGTTTTTCTGGTTGGCGAGCAAGCACATGGATGCCGGGAGCTGGTCACAGGCCGGTGGTTTGATGCGCCATGGTTTCGCCGGACGCTGGTGGCGTTTCGTGCCGAAGAATCAGTGGCCGCAGGATGAGGAGAGCACCGCCGCGATCATGGAGAACTGGACCGCTGACACCGGTGATTGCCGACAGGAACTGGTGTTCATCGGCCAGAACATCGACTTCGCGCAGCTCACTGCCGAACTCGATGATTGTCTGCTGACAGATGAAGAAATGGCACTGGGTGTCGAGGGCTGGCGATTGCTGCCTGACCCATTCGGCCCTTGGTACGAAGACGCCGCGTGACGCCTCAAGGCTTGAGCCAGGTTCCCTGGCTCTGGGCTTCGCAAAACGGCTTCAGATACGCTGCATCCGTGGCTACGCCGTAATAGTGAATATCCTGCCGGTAAGGCATATTGGCGACTTGGGCGTTGCTGCACACACCGAACGCCCCGCTTGGGCATTGGTCGACGTACTGCACCTCGACCTTCTGCCCGGCCAGTTTCGGCTGGCAGAAACCGTCGGCGAAGAGTTTTTCCGGGATGTTGCGGTTCTGTTGGCAGACTTTCACGTCAAGCCGTTCCGCCTGGCTGTGGACGACGCAGGCCTGGGCCAGCGCTTCGCCGCAGGGCAGAATCAGTAGCAACGAAAATCCCATCCACCGCATCCTAACCTCCCAAGACACCTTCGATCATGTTGCAGAACATACCCACCCACGTCATCGCCGGGCCATTGGGGGCCGGCAAGACCAGCCTGATTAGGCACCTGCTGGCGCAGCGTCCCGCGGGTGAGCGCTGGGCGGTATTGATCAACGAGTTCGGCCAGATCGGCCTCGATGCCGCGTTGCTGACCCGTGACGCCGATGGTATCGCACTGGGCGAAGTCGCCGGGGGCTGTTTGTGTTGCGTCAATGGTGCGCCGTTTCAGATTGGGCTCGGTCGTTTGCTGCGCAAGGCACGGCCGGATCGATTGTTCATCGAGCCTTCGGGGCTGGGGCATCCGGTGCAGCTCTTGCAGCAGTTAAGCGAGGCGCCGTGGCAAGGCGTCCTGAATGTGCAACCCAGCGTGCTGGTACTGGATGCGCAGGCGCTCATCGCGGGCAAGCCGCTGCCTGCGGCGCAACAGGAGGCGCTGAACAGCGCGGGTCTGTTGCTGATGAACAAATCTGAAGGTCTTGAGGACGGTGATCGCCAGCGGATTGCTGAATCGTTGCCGGTACGTCCTTTGTATTGGACACAAGAAGCCGTGTTGCCATTGAGCGAGTTGCCCGGTTTTGAGGCGCGGGCGGTGGCGGGTGTGGATAACTTTGTGATGCCCAAGAGCCTGGCGCAGCTTCCGGCGATCTGGAGCGACCCGACGCTGCCGATTTGTTTAAGTCAGGCGCAGGAGGGCGGTTGGAGTATCGGATGGCGCTGGCATCCGAGCCAGACCTTCGATGCGGCATTTGTCGGCCGGTGGCTGGAAGGCCTTGTGTGGCGGCGGGCGAAGCTGGTTATCCATAGTAGCGGTGGCTGGGTTTCGGCCAATGCGTTGGATAACTCGGTGTTGACGTGGCAGCCCAGCGAATGGCGGCAGGACTCGCGAGTCGAGTTGATTTTCAGTGAGCCGCAGGATGTGGAATTGTTGCAAAGAGGCCTGGCCGACTGCCGGTCGATCTGAATATCACGGCCGCCATTTGTTGTGTTCCTGCCGCCAATGGCTCAGCTCGATCACCTCGGCGCTCGGCTTGACCACATCGACGACGGGCGGCGTTTCGTCAAACGGCATCGGATAAGGCGCCAATTCAATCTGCGCGCTGTGGGCACCGAATTGGGTGATGGTGCCGTTATGCCGACTTTCGCCGGTCACGGTGAATTCGAAGTTATACACTCGGGCCAGGCGCCGCCGACCGCGGGCATCCTTGAGGAACGCGATTTTTTTCAGCGCCACGTTTCCATCCAGCAGCTCGATGCCGACGTTGCTGCAATGCTGCTTGACCCGCTCCAGCGCGCGTTCGCGCAAGCCGTGGTTATGCCACAGCCAGGCCCCGGCGGTAGCGAGCAGCATCAACACGAAAATATTTCCAAGGGTCAACATCAACAGGGCGCTCCAACAAGATAGTGTCAGCTTAACTGCGTCGCCGGTCTGTCGTACAGGCTGCGTTTAGTCGCATACTGCGCCGCTCGAATTTCAATCGTTTTACGGAAACTCACCGCATGAAACGTACGCCCCATCTGCTCGCTATCCAGTCCCACGTGGTGTTTGGTCACGCAGGCAACAGTGCCGCGGTTTTCCCGATGCAGCGGGTCGGGGTGAATGTCTGGCCGCTCAACACCGTGCAGTTCTCCAACCACACGCAGTACGGGCAGTGGACCGGTGAAGTGCTGGCGCCGCACCAGATCCCTGTTCTGGTCGAAGGCATCGCAGCCATTGGCGAGCTCGGCAATTGCGACGCGGTGCTGTCGGGTTACCTCGGCAGCGCGGCACAGGGTCGGGCCATCCTTACGGGTGTGGCGCGGATCAAGTCGATGAATCCCAAAGCGCTGTATTTGTGCGACCCGGTGATGGGCCATCCGGAAAAGGGTTGCAGCGTGCCGGCGGAAGTCAGCGATTTCCTGCTGGAAGAAGCCGCCGCCATGGCCGATTTCATGTGCCCGAACCAACTGGAGCTCGACAGCTTCTCGGGGCGCAAGCCGCAGTCGTTGTTCGATTGTCTGGCCATGGCACGAGCGCTGCTGGCGCGCGGGCCGAAAGCGGTGCTGGTCAAGCATCTGGACTATCCGGGCAAAACTTCGGACGTGTTCGAGATGTTGCTGGTGACTGCCGAAGGCAGTTGGCATCTGCAACGTCCGCTGCTGGCGTTTCCGCGTCAGCCGGTGGGCGTTGGCGACCTGACGTCCGGGTTGTTCCTGGCGCGGGTGTTGTTGGGCGACAGCCTGGTGGCCGCGTTCGAATTCGCCGCATCGGCGGTGCATGAAGTGTTGCTGGAAACGCAGGCCTGCGCGAGCTACGAGCTGGAACTGGTGCGGGCGCAGGACCGGATTGCCCATCCGCGGGTGCGGTTCGAAGCGACTTCGATTAGCTTGTAAGCGGATCAGAACAAAAAGATCGCAGCCTGCGGCAGCTCCTACAGGAATTCGCATTTCTCTGTAGGAGCTGCCGCAGGCTGCGATCTTTTGCTTTAGGCGTCGCCCTTGATTTCCTGATAGCGCTTTTCCAGTTCCTGACGAATCTGGCGGCGTTGCTGGGCCTGAATGTATCGGCGCTTGTCTTCGCTGTTTTCCGGTTGCAGCGGCGGCACCGGGGCGGGTTTGCGCTGGTCATCCACCGCAACCATGGTGAAGAAGCAGCTGTTGGTGTGGCGCACCGAGCGCTCACGAATGTTTTCGGTCACCACCTTGATGCCCACCTCCATCGAGGTGTTGCCGGTGTAGTTGACCGAAGCGAGGAAGGTCACCAGTTCGCCGACATGGATCGGCTCACGGAAAATCACCTGGTCCACCGACAGGGTCACCACGTAACGCCCGGCATAACGGCTGGCGCAGGCGTAGGCGACTTCGTCGAGATACTTGAGCAGGGTTCCGCCGTGAACATTGCCAGAGAAGTTGGCCATGTCGGGGGTCATCAGTACCGTCATCGACAGCTGGGCGTTTCCGGGTTCCATAGCGTTCTCACGGATCAAGGCAAGGTTTGAGGGGCGCACCTCTGCGGGTGCCTGCGTGGTTTTTTCAAACCAACAGTTATCGGGACGCCGGGCGGGAAGCCGCCGTCACGCCGGATCGATCTGTTTCCATATATTGCACCGCCTTTCTGCTGGAAGTCGCGGTGTTACCCTGCAAAAGCCCACTCCAAAGGGCAAATTCCTACGCGAAAAGCAGATTTGTATCCCGTTCAATCGGACGTTTCCTGCGTCTGCTGGTTGAGCCATGTCACCCAAGGAGCCCCACGCCATGCATGCCATCAGTTTTATTCAGGATCTGGCAGTGATCATGTTGATCGCGGGCGTGGTGACCGTGGTTTTTCATCGCCTCAAACAACCGGTGGTCCTGGGCTACATTGTCGCGGGCTTCATCATTGGCCCGCACACCCCACCGTTCGGGCTGATCCACGACGAAGAGACCATCAAGACCCTGGCGGAACTCGGGGTGATTTTCCTGATGTTCTGCCTGGGCCTGGAATTCAGCCTGCGCAAGTTGTTCAAGGTCGGCGCCACGGCGTTTATTGCAGCGTTCCTGGAAATCGTGCTGATGATCTGGATCGGCTACGAAATCGGCCGCTGGTTCGACTGGAACACCATGGATTCACTGTTCCTCGGCGCGATCCTGGCGATCTCCTCGACCACCATCATCGTCAAGGCGCTCAACGACCTGAAGATGAAGAATCAGCGTTTTGCACAGCTGATTTTCGGTGTGCTGATCGTCGAAGACATCCTCGGTATCGGCATCATCGCCTTGCTGTCGAGCATCGCGGTCAGCGGCACGGTCAGCTCCGGCGAAGTGTTCTCGACGGTCGGCAAGCTCTCGTTGTTCATGATCGTCGCATTGGTGATCGGCATTTTGCTGGTGCCGCGATTGCTGGCTTACGTGGCCAAATTCGAAAGCAATGAAATGCTGCTGATCACCGTGCTGGGCCTGTGTTTCGGCTTCTGCCTGCTGGTGGTCAAGCTTGAATACAGCATGGTCCTGGGCGCGTTCCTGATTGGCGCGATCATGGCCGAATCCCGGCAGTTGCTGAAGATCGAACGCCTGATCGAACCGGTTCGCGACCTGTTCAGTGCGATTTTCTTCGTCGCCATCGGTCTGATGCTCGACCCGATGATCCTGCTGCAATACGCCTGGCCAATCGCGGTGATCACGGTGGCGGTGGTACTCGGCAAAATGTTGTCCTGCGGTCTCGGCGCCTTTATCGCCGGCAACGACGGACGCACCTCACTACGCGTCGGGATGGGGCTTTCACAGATTGGGGAATTTTCTTTCATCATCGCTTCGCTGGGCATGACCTTGCAGGTTACCAGCAACTTTCTTTATCCGGTTGCTGTGGCGGTTTCGGTGATCACCACGCTGCTGACGCCTTATCTGATTCGAGCGGCAGATCCGCTGTCGATCAAATTGGCTGCAGTGATGCCGCAGCGCCTGGGCCGGGTGTTGGGGATGTATGGCGAATGGCTGCGCAGTATTCAGCCGCAGGGCCAGGGCGCGCTGCTGGCGTCGATGATTCGACGGATCCTGCTTCAGGTCGGGGTCAATCTGGCGCTGGTGATCGCGATCTTCTTCGCGGGTGCTTACTTCGCCGAACGAATCTCCACCTACCTGCAAGACTGGGTCAGCGATCCGAGCTGGCAGAAGGCATTGATCTGGGGCGGTGCGTTGCTGCTGTCGCTACCATTCCTGATTGCCGCTTATCGCAAGCTCAAGGCGTTGTCGATGTTGCTCGCGGAAATGGGCGTGAAGCCTGAAATGGCGGGCCGCCACACAGAGCGAGTGCGCCGGGTGATCTCCGAAGTGATCCCGATTCTCTCGCTGCTGGTGATTTTCCTGCTTTTGGCAGCCTTGTCGGCCAGTATTCTGCCGACCAACAAGTTGCTGGTGCTGATCGCTGTGGTCGCAGCCGCCGTGGCGGCGGTGCTGTGGCGCTGGTTTATCCGCGTCCACACGCGCATGCAGGTGGCGTTGTTGGATACCCTGGACAATCACAAGGATTCGCCAGGGCACTGATCCAGTGGGGCGTCGGCTGACTCAGCTTTCCAGCCAGACGTCCCGCGCCCAGTGCCATACCGACTCCCAGGTTTCTTCGGCGATCAGCTCTTCTTCCGCCTGCCAAAGCACTACGGTGCCATCCTCTTCGACCAGGTAGTAGTCATCACCGTCCTGGCAGATCGGGATCAGGCTACGATCGACACCGGCGTCCCAGGCGTTGGCAGCAACATCCGGCAGGTAGGTGTGGGATTGCGGGTCGGTGACGGTCACCGGCTCCAGGCTGCCGTAGACAACGTCACTGACGGTCAGCAAAAACTCTCTGAAGACAAACGGAATATCGATGAACAGTTGTTCTTCGATTTCCACCAGCAGATCTTCGTCGGGCAACTCCAAGGGGACCGGTACCGGTTCGTTGGCTTCACGCAGTTGTTCGATGATTTCTTCCACGTCCGGGATCCTCTTGCTTGTATGGCGCGGTTTATATGGGGCGGTTTATACAGTAGCTTGCTATAGATGCAACCGCGAAATAGAAAACCCCAGCCGAGGCTGGGGTTTTTATTACAGCAAGTGAAGCGCGGAGGGTAATCAGCCGTTCTGGCGGATACCTGCGACCAGCCAAGGCTGGTTTTCACCCTGTGCACGTTCCATGTTCCAGCTTTCGCTGAACACTTCGCCCTGGTCGAAACGCGAGGATTTCGACACGCCACTGAAGGTCAGGGTGGCGATGGTCTTGTCGGCGCGATCATCCACACCGTCCAGTTGCACATTGAGGTTATCAATGTAGGTGGACTGGAAGGCGTCACCCAGGTCAGCACGTTCGCGCTTGAGGAACTCGAGCATCTGCGGGGTCACGAACTCGGAGATCTTGTCCATTTCGTTCGCGTCCCAGTGCTGTTGCAGCGACTGGAAGTGGCTGCGCGCGGCTTCTATGAAGCTCTGTTCGTTGAACCAGGCCGGAGCGTTGATCACCGGACGGGCGGCAACGGGTGCGGCCGAACCACCGAAGATCGAACCCATGGCTGGCTTCTGCTCGAACGCTTCACGCTGCATCGGCGCGTGGCCGGCCGGAGCGAATTGCTCCTGCTGCTTGCGACGACGAGCGGCGATGAAACGGAAGACCAGGAACGCGATGACCGCCATGATCAGGATGTCGAAGATCTGCATGCCCTGGAAGCCGTCGCCCATGAACATGGACGCCAGCAAGCCACCGGCCGCGATACCGGCCAGAGGGCCGAGCCAGCGCGAAGCACCGCCAGCCTTGGCTGCAGCGCCAGCGGCACCGGCAGCACCAGCGGTCGCCGCAGCGCCGCCCATGCCTGGAGAAGAAGGAGCCATCTGGCTGGTTTGGTGAGTCGGCGCAGCACCTGCGCTTTTGCCGCCACCGAAGCGCTTGGCGGCATTGACGTCGAGACTCATCGTCAGGCCGATGCACAACGCCATGGCGATGCTAAGAAAACGTTTCATAAAGGGAATTCCCATTTGTGGAAGGCACGCGCGCCATGTTGCACAGCTGAAGTGTTACTGGCTAGCGGCAGAGTGTTTCGGGCTTTTGCCTGACAGGTCGGGTTCAGCTTCAGTCAGCGCAATAAGGCCTGTTAACTTTGGTCTGTAGGATGAGTGGATAAGTTCTGTAGGAAAGGTTTGGCGTTGAACCCTGTGGGGGCAAGCCTGCGCGCGATGAGGACTCACAGCCAAAAATTTTATCGACTGAACTACCGCTATCGCGAGCAAGCTCGCTCCTACAGATGAGCTAGATCGCTTCCAGCTTGGCGTAGCCCAGCATCAACCACTTGCTGCCTTCGCCGAAGTTCACCTGGACCCGCGCCTGTGCGCCAGCGCCTTCGAAGTTCAGGATCACGCCGTCGCCAAACACCGAATGCCGTACTGTCTGGCCGAGGCTGAAACCGGTCTGCGGAATCTCGCTGCCGCTGAACAGGCTGCCACCGCTCATCGACTGGTTTCCAGCAAACGGACGGCTGACGCTGTTGGAAAGCCGCACTTCCTGGATCAGGCCTTTCGGCACTTCGCGTACGAAGCGCGACACCTTGTTGTAGGTCTCGCTGCCGTACAGGCGTCGGGTTTCGGCATAGGTCATCACCAGGTTCTGCATGGCGCGGGTGATGCCGACATAGGCCAGACGGCGCTCTTCCTCAAGGCGGCCGGGCTCTTCCAGGCTCATCTTGTGCGGGAACAGGCCTTCTTCCATGCCCACCAGGAACACGTAAGGGAATTCCAGGCCTTTGGCGCTGTGCAACGTCATCAGTTGAATGCTGTCTTCGTGCTCGTCGGCCTGCGTATCGCCGGCCTCCAGCGATGCGTGGCCGAGGAATGCTGCCAGTGGCGTCAGGTCTTCGTCTTCTTCACTGTTTTCGAAGTTGCGCGCAGCGCTGACCAGTTCCTCAAGGTTTTCTACCCGGGCCTGGCCTTTCTCGCCTTTTTCCGCTTCGTGGTAGGCGATCAAACCTGACTGCTCGATGACCGTCTGGGTCATCAGGTGCAGCGGCATCTCCATGCACTTGGCGGCGAGGTTTTCGATCAACTCGATGAATGCGCCGAGCGCGCTGGCTGCGCGACCGGTCAGGCCTTTATTGGCCACCAGTTGGCGCATCGCTTCCCACATCGACACATCGCTGTGGCGCGCATGGTCGCGGATCGCTTCGACGGTTTTTTCGCCAATGCCACGGGCCGGGACGTTAATCACCCGTTCCAGCGCGGCATCGTTGCCACGGCCTTCCAGCAACCGCATGTAGGCCATGGCGTTCTTGATTTCAGCCCGTTCGAAGAAGCGCTGACCGCCATAAATGCGGTACGGAATGCGCTCACGCAACAAGGCTTCTTCCAAAACGCGCGATTGGGCGTTGGAACGATACAGAATCGCGATATCGCTGCGAGACAGGCCGGTTTTCAGCGCGCTTTCGATGGTTTCGACAACATACCTGGCTTCATCGTGTTCGTTGAACGCAGCGTACAGATTGATGGCTTCGCCATCGCCGCCATCGGTCCACAGTTCTTTGCCCAGACGCCCGGTGTTGTTGGCGATCAAGGCGTTGGCGGCCTTCAGGATGCCGGCGGTGGAGCGGTAGTTTTGCTCCAGACGAATGGTTTCGGCGTCCGGGAAGTCTTCGGAGTACTGATAGATGTTTTCGATTTTCGCGCCGCGCCAGCCGTAGATCGACTGGTCGTCATCGCCCACCACCATCAGGCTGTCGCCACCCTTGGCCAACAGGCGCAACCAGGCGTACTGCACGGCGTTGGTGTCCTGGAACTCGTCCACCAGAATGTGCCGGAAGCGCTTTTGATAGTGCGCCAACAGGCCCGGATGATCGCGCCACAGGTCGAGTGCACGCAGCAGCAATTCGGAGAAGTCGATAACTCCGGCACGCAGACACGCCGCCTCATAGGCTTCATAGATGCCGCGCATGGTCGCCAGGAACAGGTCGCCGCTGGCTTGAATGTGTTGCGGGCGCAGACCTTCGTCTTTCTGCCCGTTGATGAACCATTGGGCCTGACGGGCCGGCCAGCGTTGCTCATCCAGGCCGAGTTCGCGGATCACCCGCTTGACCAGCCGCTGCTGGTCGTCGCTGTCGAGAATCTGGAAGGTCTGGCTCAAGCCTGCTTCCTGCCAGTGCGCCCGCAGCAAGCGGTGCGCCAGGCCGTGGAAGGTGCCGACCCACATGCCGGCCGGGTTGATACCCATCAGCTGCTCGATGCGATGGCGCATCTCGGCAGCGGCCTTGTTGGTGAAGGTCACCGACAGAATGGAGTGGGGCGACGCGTTTTCGACCTGGATCAACCAGGCGATACGGTGCACCAGCACTCGGGTTTTGCCGGAACCAGCACCGGCCAGGACCAACTGACGACCCACGGGGGCCGCTACGGCCTGCCGTTGGGCATCGTTGAGGGAGTTCAGCAGAAGGGAGAGATCATCGCGCATCGGGGCATTCTAGGGGGCGACGTCACACCGGGCAAACCCCGCTTTGCATTAGCCGATGAAAGAGGCGCGCAGGACGACCGGTCAGTCATTGGCTGTAAGCGTTGACTGCACTCGTCCGGCGGAATTTGCAGCGGATCGGCGGGCTAATACTTTTGTCTGTTTTTTGACCGGGGGCAGTTTGGTCCGGGCACTGGCTTGTGTATGCTCCGTCGACGTTTCGGGCCCCATGCTCGTCATTATAAGAACAAGAACATTGCCTATGACCTTCAGCTCCGACCTGTCGGGCCCCACCGTGGAGCCCCGGGTTATCCGAAAACAGTACGCCATGGAAATGGCGGTCGAACGCACGCGTCTGCTCTATCAGGGCTCCTTGCTGCCCACACTGTTCATGTTGATCAATGGTCTGGTCTGCGCCGGGTTGCTCTGGAGTCCGCAGCGCTACTTCCTGGTCAGCGTCTGGCTGGTGTGGTTGTTGTCATTGGTGGCGCTGCGGGTGATTCAGGTGGCGGCCTTCGATTCGGCGATTCCCAATCGGCAGGCCCACCCCATCTGGCGACGGATGTTTTTGCTGGGTTCCGGCCTCACCGGCTTGACCCTGGCCGGTGCCGGCATCGCGCTGGTCCCCGCCGATAACTTCATTCAGCAAGCCTGGGTGTTCGGCCTGATCGGCGCGGCGGCGCTCTCGGCCAGCGTGGCCTACGCGGTCAGTTTGCCGGCCTTCCTGTCTTTCACTTTGCCCTGCCTGTTGCCAGCCATCGCCTTCATGTTCTGGGGTGGTGACGAACAACAGCACGGTTGGGGCTGGTTTGGCCTGATTTTGCTGGGCGCATTGAGTGTGGTCGCCTGGCAGGTCAATCGCCTTATCGATCGCGGCCTGTTGCGACGCTTCCAGAATCAGGCGCTGATCGAGCATCTGCAACAAGCGCAAAATTGCGGTGACCAGCTTAATCAGAAGCTGGCCAAGGAAATCGAACAGCGCAGGCGTGCTGAAGACGAGTTGCGCGAAATCCAGGTCGATCTGGAAAGCCGCGTCGCCCAGCGCAACCTGGAGCTGGACGCCGCCAACCAGGCGCTGAGCAAGAGCGAGGCGCGCCTGGCGCTGGCATTGAAGGCCAGTGAACTTGGGCTGTGGGACTGGAACCTGCAAACCGACGAAGTGCATCACACGCAGATTCAGGAGCTGTTTGGTTTGGAGCCGGAACAGGTGACGGCAATCCTGCGCCACCTCAAGCCTCGCCTGCACCCCGAGGACCTTCCCGCGCTGAAAAGGGCGCTGGTCGAGCATTTGAAAGGGCGCACCGAGGATTACCAGATCGAGTATCGCGTGCGGCATGGCGACGGCCACTGGGTCTGGATCGAGGACCGTGGGCGGGCCGTCGAGCGTGCTGAAAACGGCCGGGTGATCCGCATGGTCGGCACTCGCCGCGACATCAGCGCGAGCAAGGCGCTTGAAGAACAACAGCAATTGGCGGCGACGGTGTTCGAGGCCGCCAGCGAAGGCATCGTGATTTTTGACCCCAATTACGCGCTGATCGCGGTGAATCAGGCCTTCAGTCGCGTGACGGGTTATGACATCGAGGAAATTCTGGGTCGAAACGTGATCGAGTTGCCGTGTAGCCGCGACGCACGCCGGCATTACACGGCGATTCATCAAGCGCTGGAGCAGCACGGCAGTTGGCAGGGTGAATTAGTGGAAACCCGCAAGAACGGCGAGATGTATCCCCAATGGCTGCAGCTGAATACGGTCCGCGATCCCCGGGGAAAGGTGAGTCATATTGTGGGCTTCTTCGCGGATCTCTCCGCTCGGCGAGAATCCGAAGAGCGCATGCGCTACCTGACCCATTACGACGAGCTCACCGGTCTGGCCAACCGCTCGATGTTCCGTGAACGGCTCAGTGAGGCGCATCAACGGGTGCGACAGGGCGGTTATCGCAGCCTGGCGTTGCTGCACATCAATCTCGACCGGTTCAAACAACTCAATGACAGCCTGGGTCATGAAGTCGCCGACCAGTTATTGCAGAAAATGGCACGGCGACTGGTCAATGCCTTGCCGGAGGCAGACACGATCGCGCGCCTGTCCGGTGACGAGTTTGCCGTGTTGTTCAACTCCTACGGCAACCTTTCGAGTCTCGCGCGGGTGGCGACACGGTTATCGAACAAGTTGCGCATACCGGTGACGGTCGAGGGCCATGAACTGGTGGTCAGTGCGTCGATGGGCATCAGTTTGTTGCCGGACAGTGCCCGAGAAATTTCTGCATTGGTCAGTCAGTCGAACATGGCCATGCAACACGCCAAGCATTTGGGCGGCAACAACTTCCAGTTCTACACCGACAGCCTGCAAGCCAGCACACTGGAGCGGTTGCAGCTGGAAAACCAGCTACGTAAAGCGGTTGAAGAGAAGCAGTTGAAGGTGTTCTACCAACCGAAACTGTGCCTCGCCACGGGCAAATTGAATGCCGCCGAGGCGCTGGTGCGTTGGGATCATCCGACCATGGGCCGCGTGCCACCGGGGGATTTCATCGGTCTGGCCGAGGAAACCGGGTTGATTGGCCCGATCGGCGAGTTCGTGCTGCGCCAGGCCTGCTGGCAAGCCTGTGAGTGGCAGCGCCAGGGGCTTGAAGCGATCCGGGTGTCGGTCAATCTGTCGGTGCATCAGTTGCGCCAGGGAAAACTGGTCAGTCTGGTGCGTCAAGTGCTGGAAGAAACCGGGCTGGAGCCGCGCTTTCTGGAGCTGGAACTTACCGAAAGCCAATTGCTGGACAGCGTCGAACACATCATCGCGACCTTCCAGCAGCTACGAGATCTGGGCGTGAAACTGGCGATTGATGATTTCGGCACTGGCTATTCATCCCTGAGCTATCTCAAGCGGATTCCGGTGGATTATGTGAAGATTGATCAGGCGTTCATTCGCGGTTTGGGGGAGGGCAGCGAGGATGCGGCAATCACTCGGGCGATCATCGCCATGGCGCACGGCCTGTCGTTGAAGGTGGTTGCGGAGGGTGTCGAGCGGCGCGAGCAGCTTGAGTTTTTGAAATCCGAACGCTGCGATGAGGTGCAAGGGTATCTGATCAGTCGACCCATTGAGGCGGATGGTTTGGCGAGTCTGCTGCGAGAGCAATGTGCCGTGTGAACGGCTCGACTTCCCGCCGGACACGTTAGGTGCCGACGGGAAGCCAGGAAGCTGATGGGTTATTAGTTGGTAATTAGAACTTTGTCGATATGGTGCAGTAACTTTCCTTCGTAGAAAATGCTGACGCCAGTGACATTGGAATCGCCCATTACTTTATATTCTACAAACTTGTCGGTTTCTACCTGCAAGGAAACCTCGTTGGATTTTACCAATTTGAGTTCCAGGCGCAGATCGAAGGATTTATCCTGGATTGCAGTTTTTTCCAGCATAGGCGTAATGCCGGTATGGGCAACGGTTACGGTGCCAAAGGTACGGAAAGACGCAGCGCCGGGCATGCGATCGATTTGCGCGGTCCAGCCTTTTGTTTTAATGCTCATAATGTGTAACTCCTTTAATTTATTTTTTGCTTCCTGCGCAATCAATATATCCAGACCAACTTATGAGTGGGTGATTTTTATTGGTTGTATTTGTAAGTCTGTATGTTGTGTTGTGGGTTGCAGGCATAACTATCTTTGAACTTTATTAGAACTGCCAATTTGATATTTATCTATTAAGACAGGTTCTGAGCATGCGATTAGGTCCCTGTCATGCGTGCTACATGAGGCGCGGGCACCTGAAATCGAGGGATTCGGTAACGCATTGAGCAGGCAAAATGCCGATTCATGTAGTATAACTACAAGCGTGCTACATCCCCGGCACCTGCCAATAACAAAGAGTCCAGCCCCTTGAATCTGCTGCAACACATCGCCCAGTCTCGCCACCTGTTACGCAAGTCGGAGCTCAAGGTCGCCGATCACGTGCTGCTTGACCCCGCGGCCGTGATGCACAGTTCCATGGCCGACCTGGCCCATAGCGTCGGTATCAGCGAGCCGACCATCGTGCGTTTTTGCCGTGCCATCGGTTGCTCCGGGTTCCAGGACCTGAAGCTCAAGCTGGCCCAGAGCCTGGCGGCGGGCGCGAGTTTTGGACAGTTCGCGATCCACGAAGATGATTCGGTCGCCGACTACAGCCTGAAAATCTTCGACACCACCCTGCACACGTTGATGGAGGTTCGCGAGAAACTCGATCCGGTGGAGTTGCAGCGGGCGGTGACGCTGATGTCCCAGGCCCAACGCGTCGAGTTCTATGGCTTCGGCGCCTCGGGTGCGGTAGCGGCGGATGCGCAGCACAAATTTTTCCGCTTGCTGCTGACCGCGGCGGCGTATTCCGATCCGCATATGCAGGCGATGTCGGCGGTGACCCTGAAGCCGACCGATGTGGCGATCTGCATTTCACAGTCCGGGCGTTCCAAGGATCTGCTGATTACCGCCAACCTGGTGCGTGAGAGTGGTGCTTCGTTGATCACTCTGTGCCCGAGCCAGACGCCATTGGCCGAGCTGTCGACCGTCAACCTGGCGATCGATGTGCATGAAGACACCGAAATCTACACGCCGCTGACCTCGCGGATCGCTCACCTGGTGGTGATCGACGTGTTGGCGATGGGCGTGGCCATGGCGCGTGGACCGAGCCTGGTCAACCACCTCAAGAGCGTCAAACGCAGCCTGCGCAGCTTGCGGTTGTCGCCGAAGTCGGTGAAAGCGCTGGACGACTAAGATCAAAAGATCGCAGCCTTCGGCAGCTCCTACAGGTATGCACATTCCCTGTAGGAGCTGCCGAAGGCTGCGATCTTTTGATTTTTGAATTTTCATCTCTCTGTAACTCTTCGGCCGCCAAACCGTCATCCCTCGCGCCTATCGTGAAACTCCCGTAATCGTCTTGGGAGACTCGAAATGGCCCTGCCTTACGAAGAACGCAACAGCGCTGTCAAAACCCGTCGTCAGCAAGAAGATCAGCGCCGCATGGAGTTTCGCCGCGCTATCGAAGATCGCTGCGAGCGCCGTCAGCTTCTGGCCGAGATTGGCGATTTTTCTGAAGAGCTCGAACTCAATTACTGGCAGGCCGCACCGACAGCTTCCCGTCGAAGCGCTCAACCAGGCCGCTGATCTGCACCCGCTCGCTACGCACGAACGCAAGGAATGCGTGGGCCACTGGTGACAAGCGTTTAGCCTTGGCTTGCACCAGGCACCAACTGCGGTATAGCGGCAGTTCTTCGACCGGCAACTCGATCAACCCGCCGGTCGCCAGTTCAAGGTTCAGGGCGTGGCGCGTCAACAGCGCTACGCCCAGACCTGCCAACACGCATTCACGCTGGGCTTCGGCTGACGAGACTTCCTGGGTCTGGTTGAAGTGCACGCGCTTCTCTTTGAAGTACTCTTCGCATGCCATGCGCGTCCCGGAGCCGGGTTCGCGTAACAGCAGGGTGTACGGCTCAAGATCCTGCAAGCGCAGCGGTCCCATATGGCACAGCGGATGATCCGGTGGAGCCACTGCGACGATCGGGTTATTGAGGAATGGCAAGAACTCCAACCCCATGTCTTGCGGCACCATGGACATGATCACCAGGTCATCCCGGTTGTCGGAGAGACGCCGAATCACCTGGCCTCGGTTGACCACCGTCAGTTGCAGATTGACCTCAGGATGCTGGCGCTTGAACGCGGCAAACAGGTGAGGCACGAAATATTTGGCGCTGGATTCCACCGCAAGTTTCAACTGGCCCTGCAACGAGCCCTGCATGTCCGACAGCTGCATATCGAGGTTTTCCAGGCGCCCGAAAATGTCCCGGCTGGCGCGTTGCAAAGCTTCGGCTGCTTCTGTCATGTAGAGTTTTTTGCCGACATAATCGAACAGAGGCTGACCAATCAGCTCTTCCAATTGACGAATCTGTAGGCTGACGGCCGGTTGTGTGAGCGACATTTCGTCGGCTGCGCGGCTGTAGGACCTCAAATCACAGACTTCATTGAAGATTTGCAATTGACGCAATGTCATACGCATCAATGACTTACGCATTTTTTAGACGCTCTTGCCGTAGGCTGATACGTCAACTATAAGTCTTTACTTATGCATGACCCAATAATTATTCATTTTTGTTAATCCCTTGCGGGCGCTAGTGTGGACCTGCGACCAAAATGAAACATTTGGTCACGCGTCGACCTGGTCTAGCAGGTCGTGGGTACCACCGGCTCAAGGGAAACTCCAAGTGATAACAAAGATCCTGATCGCCAACCGTGGTGAGATTGCCGTACGAATCGTGCGTGCCTGCGCCGAGATGGGCATTCGCTCGGTCGCGATCTATTCCGACGCCGACCGTCATGCCTTGCATGTGAAGCGTGCGGACGAGGCCCACAGCATTGGTGCCGAGCCGCTGGCGGGTTACCTGAACGCGCGAAAACTGGTGAATCTGGCGGTGGAAACTGGTTGTGATGCATTGCATCCCGGCTACGGCTTCCTGTCGGAAAACGCTGAACTGGCGGACATCTGCGCCGAGCGCGGCATCAAGTTCATCGGCCCATCGGCTGAAGTGATTCGCCGTATGGGCGACAAGACTGAAGCCCGTCGCAGCATGATCAAGGCGGGTGTGCCAGTCACCCCGGGAACCGAAGGCAACGTAGCGGACATCGCCGAAGCCTTGATCGAAGGCGACCGCATCGGTTATCCGGTCATGCTCAAGGCCACCTCCGGTGGTGGCGGCCGGGGTATCCGTCGCTGTGACAGCCGAGAAGAACTTGAACAAGCTTTTCCGCGTGTGATCTCCGAAGCCACCAAGGCTTTCGGTTCCGCGGAAGTGTTCCTGGAAAAGTGCATCGTCAATCCGAAACACATCGAAGCGCAGATCCTCGGTGACAGCTTTGGCAACGTGGTGCACCTGTTCGAGCGTGACTGCTCGATCCAGCGTCGTAACCAGAAGCTGATCGAGATTGCCCCGAGCCCACAGCTGACCCCTGAACAGCGCGCCTACATTGGCGACCTGTCGGTGCGTGCGGCCAAGGCCGTGGGTTACGAGAACGCCGGTACCGTGGAGTTCCTGCTCGCCGAGGGCGAGGTGTACTTCATGGAGATGAACACCCGGGTGCAGGTGGAACATACCATCACCGAAGAAATCACCGGCATCGACATTGTCCGTGAGCAGATTCGCATTGCTTCCGGTCTGCCGCTTTCGGTGAAACAGGAAGACATCCACCACCGTGGTTTCGCCCTGCAATTCCGGATCAACGCCGAAGACCCGAAAAACAACTTCCTGCCGAGCTTCGGCAAGATCACCCGTTATTACGCACCCGGCGGCCCCGGCGTACGTACCGACACGGCGATCTACACCGGTTACACCATTCCGCCGTTCTACGATTCCATGTGCCTGAAACTGGTGGTGTGGGCGTTGACCTGGGAAGAAGCGATGGACCGTGGCTTGCGTGCCCTAGACGACATGCGTCTGCAAGGGGTCAAGACCACCGCCGCGTACTACCAGGAAATCCTGCGCAACCCGGAATTCCGTAGCGGCCAGTTCAACACCAGCTTCGTTGAAAGCCATCCTGAACTGACCAACTACTCGATCAAGCGCAAACCCGAAGAGCTGGCCCTGGCCATCGCCGCCGCCATCGCCGCCCACGCAGGCCTGTGAGGAATAGAACAATGAGCAAGAAGATTCATGTAACCGATACCATCCTGCGCGACGCTCACCAATCGCTGCTGGCGACCCGCATGCGCACCGAAGACATGCTGCCGATCTGCGACAAGCTCGACAAAGTCGGCTACTGGTCGCTGGAATGCTGGGGCGGCGCGACCTTCGACGCCTGCGTACGTTTCCTGAAAGAAGATCCGTGGGAGCGTCTGCGTCAATTGCGTGCGGCATTGCCTAACACGCGCCTGCAAATGCTGTTGCGTGGCCAGAACCTGCTGGGCTACCGCCACTACAGCGACGACGTGGTCAAAGCCTTCGTTGCCAAGGCCGCAGTCAACGGCATCGACGTGTTCCGCATCTTCGACGCCATGAACGATGTGCGTAACCTGCGCGTGGCTATCGAAGCAGTGAAAGCTGCCGGCAAACATGCTCAGGGCACCATCGCGTACACCACCAGCCCGGTGCACACCATCGACGCGTTCGTGGCGCAAGCCAAGCAGATGGAAGCCATGGGTTGCGACTCGGTGGCGATCAAAGACATGGCCGGCCTGCTGACCCCGTACGCCACTGGCGAACTGGTTCGGGCGTTGAAAGCCGAACAGTCGCTGCCAGTGTTCATTCACTCGCATGACACCGCAGGCCTGGCGACGATGTGCCAGCTCAAGGCAATCGAAAACGGCGCCGACCACATTGACACTGCGATTTCCAGCTTCGCCTCGGGCACCAGCCACCCGGGTACCGAGTCGATGGTTGCTGCACTCAAGGGCACCGAGTTCGACACCGGCCTGAACCTGGAACTGCTGCAGGAAATCGGCCTGTACTTCTACGCCGTGCGCAAGAAGTACCACCAGTTCGAAAGCGAATTCACCGCCGTCGACACTCGTGTTCAAGTCAACCAGGTGCCGGGCGGGATGATTTCCAACCTCGCCAACCAGCTCAAAGAGCAGGGCGCACTCAATCGCATGAGCGAAGTGCTGGCAGAGATCCCGCGCGTTCGCGAAGACCTCGGCTTCCCGCCGCTGGTGACCCCGACCTCGCAGATCGTTGGTACCCAGGCGTTCTTCAACGTGCTGGCCGGCGAGCGCTACAAGACCATCACCAACGAAGTGAAACTGTACCTGCAAGGCGGCTACGGCAAGGCGCCGGGCACAGTCAACGAGAAGCTGCGTCGCCAGGCCATCGGCAGCGAAGAAGTGATCGACGTACGTCCGGCTGATTTGCTCAAACCGGAAATGACCAAGCTGCGTGCCGACATCGGTGCACTGGCCAAGTCTGAAGAAGACGTGCTGACCTTCGCCATGTTCCCGGACATCGGCCGCAAGTTCCTCGAGGAACGCGCTGCCGGCACCCTGACACCTGAAGTGCTGTTGCCGATTCCGGAAGCGGGCAAAGTGGCCTCGGCTGGCGGCGAAGGCGTACCGACCGAGTTCGTCATCGACGTTCACGGCGAAACCTACCGCGTCGACATCACCGGTGTCGGCGTCAAGGCTGAAGGCAAGCGTCACTTCTACCTGTCCATCGACGGCATGCCGGAAGAAGTGGTATTCGAACCGCTCAACGAATTCGTCAGCGGCGGCAGCAGCAAGCGCAAGCAAGCCACCGCGCCGGGTCATGTCAGCACCACCATGCCTGGCAACATCGTCGATGTGCTGGTCAAGGAAGGCGACACCGTCAAGGCGGGCCAGGCCGTGCTGATCACCGAAGCGATGAAGATGGAAACCGAAGTACAAGCGGCCATCGCCGGTAAAGTCACTGCCATTCACGTGGCCAAGGGCGACCGGGTGAACCCGGGCGAAATCCTGATCGAGATCGAGGGCTGAGTTAACGGCCTCGATACAACGCTTTAAACCTCGGTGGGGCATGTGCTCCCCTTTTTTTTTCCTGCGTTTTTTGTGAGTGACGCAGAACTTGTAGGAGCCGAGCTTGCTCGCGATGGCGGAGTGTCAGTTGATCTAAATGTTGCCTGACACTCCGCCATCGCGAGCAGGCTCACTCCTACAGGTTTTATGTTGAGTCAGTTGATGATCAGAACGCCATCCGCCATTGCCCCGTCACGCCATAGCTACGTCCGTCACCGCCGGCTTCGCCATTGAGGCTGACGCCCAAGGTGTTGTTGGCCGATACCCGAAGGTCGAGTCCCGCATCGATCAGTAAACTGTCACGATCCAGCGGCGCGCCGTAAACGGTGTAGTCGCGGCCGCCCGTCACCAGGCGTTGGCGGGTGTAACTGTCGAGTTCGCCGTAGGTGTGTTTCCAGCCTGCGCTGAAACGCGGTGTCAGTTGCATGCCGTTATCCAGCCCATTGATTTGCGCCAGACGCAGCCCGAACGTGCTGTTCAGATTCTCGTTACTTTGCCCGTGGACTTTCAGTGCCGCCGCGCCACCCTTTTCCGTGAAGCTGTCGCGCTGGTAGCGTTGGTAGCCAACGCTGGCGAATGGCTCGAAGCCGACGTTGCCGCGTCCAAGGTTGTAGCCGACCTCGGCGAAGGCTTGCTGGGTATTGGCATCGTAACGACCTTTCGGGCGGTCGCTGAACCTATAGAAGCTGACTTCGCGTTTGGTGCTGCCGTCGTGGTTGCTGAACGTCGCACCCAGCCGCAGCGCTACCGGGCCACTCTGACGCAGGGCATAGGCGCCCAGGTGCCAGCTGTCGAGGTCGCCGTCGAGCTGTCGGCTGTCCATACGCGTCGAGGATTTACCGCCGATCATACCCAGATGCCAGTGCTCACCGATGCCCCAATCAGCACCTAGCACCAGACCTTCGGTGGAATATTTCAGGTCCTGAAAGTCGCGATCAAGCTTCCCGCCATGACCCAATGCCTGAAGCCAGACCCGACCGTTATCTTTACTGCCAGCGGCCAGACGGGGAGCGTTGTTTTGATTGTCGGAGTTTCCTGCGCTGTCCAATTGGCGCATGGCCGAGAGCATGCTGGCGCTCACAGGGGTGACGCTGTTCAACGTGGTTTTGGCGAGGTTGGCGTTGCTATCGCCGGTCAGTATTTCGATGATCCAGGGAGCTGTTGTGGTCCTGGCTCCGAGGAGGGCGGTGACGGCGGCATTTGGGGGTTGGGATGGGCTCTGCTCCGTATGAGCAGTTTCAAGTTCTTCAAGACTGTCGATGAAGTTTTCAGCGCTTTTATCAGGTGCGAATACTTTGAACGGTACTTTGTTACGGGAGTAGGTCAGAACCACCGTCTTTTCTTTGCTATCTGCCTTCGCGTCCATGAATGCCAGGTTGCTTTCGACATGACCGAACTCGCCCTCAACCTTGCTGGCTTCAATGATGGTGTACTCGCTGGTCTGCGGAAAATCATTGCCCACACCGACCACTTTCAACGTCGCATTTCCGAGTCTGGCAGTGCCGTCGACCTTGATAGTTTCGCTCGAACCATCCGGGTGGACTTCATAGGACAATACCGCCGTTTCGGCGAGGGCCATGTCGCCTTTTATCTTGGGTGCGCCTTGCGCCTTGTTGACGAGCATGTGGCCCATTACGTTGAGGGCGCCCACGCTTCCGCGACCACTGAAGGTTGCTTGTTCGTAGATGTCGACACGACCGTCGATGCTCCCCGAATTGCTCAGGCTACCCTGGACCCATGCATCGCCGGCGATATGTCCTTCATTGTTCAGCGCCGCTTTTGCCCGAACCAGAGCGCCCGTACTGAAGTCACCGGAACCGGTCAGCGTCCAAGTACCTTTCTTTACATCCAGTCGCTGGAATTGGCGGCTTTCGCCAAGCGTTCCTCCTTTTGTAGCCTCGAGTTGCAGGAGGTTTTCACCCGCACCACCCTCCAAAACCCCATTGAACGCTTGCGGGGTAAGCACCCTGACCACTTCATCGACATCGCCGAGTTCAAGTTTGCCCCAATCTTCTGTGTTTTTGATGGAGTGGGACGTGGCGGTTTTAGCGAAAGCGTCGAGCTCTTTGATCAGCGTCTGCGCCGATTTGTTGGTGGGAGGGGCTGGTTCCGTCACGGGCTCTTGAGCCTGTGCAAACTCTGTAAAAGCCAAGGCAAATGCAATCGCCAAGGCGAGTTTTTGTGGTCGGTATTTGTGTTGAGTGGGCATCGATTTTGGCCTCTGTTGACTAGAGACCAAACTCTAAAATGGAGGCCGCAAGCGCGATGTCAGGCGCATCTGGCGACGTTGCAGGGGGTATCGCCAGGTCGTGAGGAATTAAGGACAGCCGTAGGAAAACGGCTGTATTTATCGGTTTCGGACAGACGCTTTTTCTTACACCAGAACCGGACGATTGCGGCTAGCCACGATCAAAAACTCATCTGCCACTGTCCGATCAACCCGTGATTTCGGCTGTTGTTGCCAAGCTCGCCGCTGTAGCCGATGCCCAGCGTATGACGGGCGGCGATGCCCACATCCAGACCGGCTTCCAGTACCAGGCTGTCGCGATCCAGCGAACTGCCATCGACACTGAACGCCGTACCGCCCACCACGAATGCTTGCCGTGTTGAGTTGCTGACACTGCCGTAGGTGTGTTTCCAGCCGGCGGTCATGCGTGGGGTCAGGCTCATGCCGTTATCCAGGCTGTTCAGGTGTGCCAGGCGCAGGCCGAAGGTGGTGCTGAAATTGTCTTCGGTTTGCCCGTCGACTTGCAGCGCCGCGGCGCCACCTTTTTCCTGATAGCTGTCGCGGTGGTAGCGCTGGTAGCCGAGGTTGGCGAACGGCTCGGCACTGAGGCGGCCGCTGCCCATGGCGTAACCGAGTTCGGCGAAAGCCTGCTGGCTGTCGGCGTCGTAGTCGCCTTCGGGTCGGTCGCTGAAGCCGTTGAAGGCGACGGTACGTTTGCTTTCCCCTTGGTGGCCGCTATACGCCGCGCCGAGGCGCAGAGCCAATGGGCCGCTTTGGCGCAGGGCATAGACGCCGGCATGCCAGCTCTCGACGTTGCCATCGACACCGGTGGCGTCCAGGTCGGTTTTCGAATAACCGCCAAGCACACCGAGGCGCCATTGCCCATCGAGCGCCCAATCGGCGCCAAGCACCGTGCCTTTGCTGCGCTGTTCCAGACCGCTGCTGCCATGTTCGCCATCGAGCTTGCCGTAGCCGCCGATGGCTTGCAGCCAGAGCCGGCCTTGGGCGTTCGGATCGTTGAGGTTGCGGGCTTCATTGGGTACGCCATTAGCCGCGAGGACCGGTGTGTCGCGCTGGTCGAGGCCCACCAGCAAGCCCGAGCCACCGCCCATCTGCTGCATCGCCGAGAGCATGCTGCCGCCGACCTGACTGCTGGCGCCGAGGGTTGCGCTGGTCAGGTTGGCGTTGCTGGCGCCGCTCAGTTGTTCGATCGCGCCGCCGGCCGTGGCATTGGTGGTGTTGAGCAACGCGTTGTACAGCGCGTTGTTTTTGCCGAGGGTCGCCAGGCTGTTGGCGGCGCGGCCACCGTTGCCGGTGGTGGCGAAATCATTGAAGGCGACATCGTTGCGGGTGTAGGTCAGGTCGACCTGAGTCGGGGTATAGGCCAGGGTTGGCGTGAGAAACGCGTAGTCGCTGGTGACCTTGCTGAAGGTGCCGTTGACGCTCGCTGCTTGCAACACGGTGTATTGGCTTTGCCAAGGATAAGTGCCGCTGCCGGGATTCACCGCAAGAGTCGCGCCATTGAGGTTGGCGGTGCCGCCGACCTTGACCGGTGCGCTGCTGCCATCGGCGTTGACGCCATAAGCCAGTGTCGAACCGCTGCCCATGCTCAGGTCGTGGGTGATGGTCGCTGTGCCAACGCGGGTATTGGTCTGCAGGGTGCCATTGACCAGCAAATTGCCCACCGAACCACCGCCGGCGTACACACCACCGGCGTCGACGGTCATGCTGCCGGCAATACCGCCCTGATTGATCAGCGTCGCGCCATTGCGCACGGCGCCGCCATCACTGAAATCACCGTTGCCGGTCAGGGTCCAGGCGCCTTGCTTGACCTCCAGCCACTCGAAGTTGCGACTGCTGCCTAAGCTGCCGCCCGCCGCGTCGTCCATCACCACACGGTCGTAGCCGCTGCCGCCATCGACGGCACCGATGAAGCGGCTGCCATTGCGCAGGATCAGGTTGTCGTTGCCACCGCCGAGGTCCAGCGCCAGGCCGTTGCTGCCACTGATGGTGCCGCCGTTGATGACGCTGTCAGCGAACTCGCCGACGAATTTCACGCCAAAACCATCGAGGCCCTGAATGGTGCCAAAGTTCTCCAGCGTGGTGGCTGCCAAGCCCGAGCCGCCGCTGCCGTCGTCGACCAATATGGCGCTGTTGGCACCGCTGATCATCGCGCCTTGGGCGTTCAACACATAGCCGCCACCCAGCGCGATACCTTCGCTGCCGTTGGCAAAGCCGTTTTTATCCACGCCACCGGCACCGACACCCTGGATGGTGCCGTAGTTTTCGATGTGCGCGATTTTGTCGATGTCCACACCATCGCCGTCGCCGTTGGGTTGCAATCCGGAATAGGCACCGGTGATGGTGCCGTGGTTGATCACCGTACCGTCGCCGTCGGAACCGAAACCGGAGCCGTTGCGCCCGGTGATTTGCCCATAGTTGGTCAGCGTCGCACCGAGGTCCGTGGTGATGCCGTGACGCCCCCCGGAAATGCTGCCGTAGTTGGTCACCGTCACGCCGGTGGCAGAGTCGATGTCGACGCCGTCGAATTTCTCGTCGGCGTTGTGCGAGTCGCCAGTGGAAATCTCGCCATAGTTGGTGATGGTCGCGTTGGCGCCGGTCTTCATGCCGTCGCTGGCGTCGCCACGAATCAGTCCGCCCGCGCGGTTGATGATCGTGGTCGTGACACCGGCGCTGCGCAGTGCATCGAGGTCCAGACCTTGCCCGGTGGTGGAGCGGATGATGCCGCTGTTATCGATCAACAGGCTGCCGCTGACGAAGTTGCTGTCGATGCGCAACGCGTCGTTGAACCCCAGAATCTGCCCGCCAGAGCGGTTGTAAATGCTGTAGTTGCGCGCCTGGGTCAGGTCGCCGCTGCTGTCGATCGCCCGGCCACCCGTCGAGACGATCTGCCCCGCGTTATCAATCACCACACCGGCACCGGCCGTGCCGTCCTTGAGGCTGACAGTCTTGCCGGCATTGGTAATGCTGCCCGGCGCCGAGATCGTCAGCGTGTCCGCGCCCCCGAGGGTTTGCGCGGTGGTAGTGGCGGTATCGATCTGCACCGTTTTATACGGAGCGGCACTGGCCCCCGTGCTGATCAACAGGGCGATGACGAGCGCCAGGCGCTGGGGCGAGAAGGGCATGGGTGGACGGCCTTTTTGTTATAAGCGGGGCGTCCTGTATAGCGGATGGTTTTTACAGATTGATGTCGTCGCAGAATCTGGATTCGATGAGATCAAATTGTGGGAGATTCTATGGTTGAGGGGAAGCCCTCAACCTGCTTTCGGTTGGTATTCACCTTGCCCTTTTAGCAGTGCAAATACGATCCGGGCAAGCTTGCGAGCCAGTATCACCAGGGCCTGCGT